>JAGQIT010001431.1 GCA_020431135.1 Myxococcales bacterium
CTCGCCAGCCGCGAGGCGCTCCTCGGCCGCGAGCACCCGGGGCTGGTGACCTCGCTCGGCAACCTCGGCGTCGCCCTGTCGGCGGTCGGCCGCGTCGACGAGGCCCGCGCGGCCTGGACCCGGGCGCGCGACCTCGTCGTCCGCAGCTACTCGCCGGAGCACCCGAACGCCGCCGTCCTCGCGGCAAACCTCGGCAGCCTCGCGGCGCGGGCCGGCGACTACGAGGGCGCGGCGAAGCACATCGAGGAGGCTGTGCGGGTCGCTCGCGTCGCCTTCGGCGAGCACCCGGACACGGCGCTTATCCTGCAGAACCTCGGCGACCTCCGCCGCCGGGCCGGCGACCTCGAGGGCGCCGACGAGGCGCTCACCGAGGCCCTGCGGATGACCGAGGCGACCGTCGGCCGCGAGCACTCCAACGTCGCGGTGATCGAGCTGTCGCTCGCCCGCGTCCGCCGGGCCCAGGGTCGCCTGGAGGACGCCGCCGCGCTCGTCCAGGCGGCGCTCGAGAACACGGAGTCGGCCCTCGGAGCCGGGCACGCGCGGGTCGCCGACGCGCTCCTCGTCCGCGCCCAGATCGCCCGCGAGCGCGGCGACCTGCGGGCGGCGCTCGGCGACCTCGAGCGGGCGCGGGAGATCGTCGAGAAGACAGAGACCGGCCCCACGGAGCGCGGCGCGACCCTCTTCGAGCTCGGCCGCGTGATGATCGCGCTCGGCGAGCGCGTGGTCACGGCGGAGGGGCTGATCACCCGCGCGGACGCCCTCGCCGAGTCGGCCGGCGGCGACGGCCGCGGCCTGCGGGCGGAGATCGCCGCCTGGCGCGAGGGCCAGGCGGGCGAGGGCTAGCTCCGGGGCCGACGCTCCTGGAGTTCAGCGTCGGCGACGCGTCTGCGGCGCAGGCGGCTCCCGTGCTCGTTGGAGGGTCGCCGACGTCTTCGGCAATTCGCCGCGACAAACGACGTCCGCGCCGTTGTCCGCCCGCGCCTTTCGCCGGGCCGCGACGCTCGGCACAATCGACGGGTGAGGGCCCTTGTCTGAAGTCACGCTCTACCACGTCCCGCCGTCCTTCTACTCGCAGATCGCCCGCATCGCCCTGAGCGAGAAGGGGATCCGCTACAGGGGCGAGTACATCCTCCCCGGGCCGCCGCGCTTCGAGTCCTATGCCCCTTGGTACATGCGCCTCAACCCGGGCGGGACGGTCCCGACCTTGGTCGACGGCGCGACCGTTGTCGCCGACTCCTTCGCGATCGCCCGCTACGTCGACGAGCGCTTCTCCGGTCCGCGCCTGACCCCGGCCGATCCCGACGCGCGGGCGGCGATGGAGCGCTGGCTCGATCGCCTCCAGCGCTACCCGATCCGCGAGCTCAGCTACGGCGGCGAGATCGCGGGGATCGGCGGGCGGATCAACCGGATGCGGGTCGCGGTGCTCCGCTGGCGGCGACGCAGGCACCCCGAGATGGCGGCGATCTACGACGCCAAGATCGCCGACATCGAGGGCTTCGCCGCGCGGGCGGTCGACCCGGCCCACACGGACGCGCTGCGCGACGAGCTGGCGCAGACGCTCGACGAACTCGACGCGGTGCTCAGCGAGCACCCGTGGATCGCCGGCGACGCCTACTCCCTCGCCGACGCGCTGTGGACCGTCGGCGTCGCCCGCTTCCGCATGCTCGGGCTCGATCCGCTGGTCGGGCGCCCCGCGCTCGCGCAGTGGTACGGGCGCGTGCATGCCAGGCCGTCCTTCGTCGAGGCCGACGTCTGGGAGCGCTTCAAGCCGGCGATCCTCGCCCGCGTCGTGGTCCGCAAGCTCGCGCCTTTGCTCGCGGTGCTCGTCGGCGTGGCGATCGTCGTCGCCGTCGCGCTGTGGCGCGCCTGCGGCTGCGCGTCCTCGTTCGTATAGGACCGAAGAGACAGGGCGAGCCGCGGCGCGCGGCCGCAGCTCGCCCTGCGTTCACCTGCGCGTCAGCGGCTCGGCGAGCTCTCGAGGGCCTTGAGCAGGGTCGAGACCGCCTCCGCGAGGCGCTCGGAGCCCTCGACCTCGAGGTGCTTCGAGCCGCGCAGACCGACGAGCGCCGCGTGGAGATCGGCGGCGCGGGCCGCCTTCGCCTCGGGGGGGGCTGAGGTCCAGGCGATCGTCAGGAGGTCGACGAGCATCTCCGCGGCGCGCAGGCCCTCTTCCGAGCCGGGCGCGCGGGCGACCAGCTCCTCGAGGTCCGGGCGGGCGGCGGCGAAGTCGTTGTGCTGCATCCGCAGGCGGGCGATCGTCAGCTGCTCGTCCGCGCCGACGTCGAGCGGGCGGCCGACGCGGTCGGCGAAGCGATCCCACGAGCGGAGCACGTCCTCCTCCGCGGCCGTGTAGGGGAGCCTCGGGAAGCCACGGGCGGCGCAGTTCTCACACTCCGGCGCGTCCGCGGCGGGCTCCCAGCCGAGGGCGTTCTTCGTCGACATGTGGCTCGCGTAGGCGGCGTCCCTGCGGTGCTCGCCCTCGGCATCGGCGGCCGCGTCGAAGAGCCCGCGGGCGGCCGCGAACGCCTCCTGTGCGGCCGCCTCATCGCCGCCGCGATGGAGCGCGGTCGCGTGGGCCCAGCGGGCCTCGCCGGCGTAGTAGATCATCGTCGGCCGCCGCGGGTCGTCGGCGCAGGCGTCGAGGTAGCGGTCGTAGGCGGCGAGGGCCGAGGTGTTGGCCGCTTCGCCGCGGGCGGCCGCGTCGTGGGCGGACATCGCCGCCTCCGCCAGCGCGCCGCAGTCGGCGGCCTGGACGGTCGGCGCCTCGTCACACTCCTCGGCGGAGTCACCCTGCGGACCGACGCCGGCGCAGGAGACGACGCCGGCCCCGAGGGCCGCGGTGAGGGTCGCCTGGGCGAGCCTCGACGTCCGCGGCGGCGCGACGAGGGCCTGCACCCGCGCGCGGAGATCGCTGTAGTCGCCGAGGCCGAGGCCGACGGCGGGTCGCGGGGTCTCGGCGACCATCGCCAGGAGGAGCCTCCCGTAGCGCCTGCGCTCGGCGCTGCTCGCCGAGGCGAGCGCGCGGGCGTCCGCGGCCTGCTCGACGAGCGTCCGCACCCGCCCCGCCGCCAGCCACACCGGGACGACGGGCCACGCAAGGGCTGTCACTGCGGACAGGCCCGCCGAGAGCCAGAGATCGCCGCCGTCGACGTGGGCTCGCTCGTGGGCGAGGACCAGCGCCGCTTGGGCCCTGGGGCGCGCGGCCGCGGCTTCCGGGAGGACGACCGTCGGCTCCCGGAGCCCGAAGACCATGGGCCCCGCGTCGGC
>JAGQIT010001432.1 GCA_020431135.1 Myxococcales bacterium
GCGCGCTCCTGCGCGACGTCGCGGCCGCGCTCGAGGATCCGCAGACCCGCGCCTCGCTCCTCGCCGCCAACCGCGAGGACCTCGACCGCGCCGCCCGCGAGGAGCTCGCCGAGGTCAAGCGAGCGCGCCTCGCCCTCACCGAGTCCAAGCTCGACGGCCTTGCCGACGGCCTGCGCCAGCTCGCGGCCGCGCCCGAGCTCCTCGGCGCGCCGACGCTGCGCCGCGAGCTCGACGACGGCCTCGTCCTAGAGCGCGTGCCGTGCCCGCTCGGGGTGATGGGGATCGTCTTCGAGGCCCGCCCCGACGCCGTCCCGCAGATCGCCGGCCTCGCCCTCAAGAGCGGCAACGGCCTCCTCCTCAAGGGCGGCAGCGAGGCCCTCGAGAGCAACCGGGCGCTGGTCGCCGTGCTCCACCGCGTGCTCGCGGCCCACGAGCTGCCGACCGCGGCGATCGCCCTCCTCGAGCGCCGCGAGGATTTTTCGGCGCTCCTCGCCCTCGACGACCTCGTCGACCTGATCGTCGCCCGCGGCTCGACGCCCTTCGTCGAGCACGTCATGACGTCGACGGCGATCCCGGTGATGGGGCACGCCGAGGGCCTCTGCCACGTCCTCCTCCACCCGCCCAGTGACCCGGGGGCGGCGGCGAAGATCCTCGTCGACGCCAAGTGCTCGTACCCGGCGGCCTGCAACGCGGTCGAGACCCTGCTGTGGATCCCCGGCGCCGAGGCGGCGCTCGACGCCAGCGTCGCGGCGCTGCGCGAGGCCGGCGTCGAGCTCCGCGGCTGCGCGGCGACGCGGGCCCGTTTTAGGGAGATGGCGGCGGCGACCGACGAGGACTGGGCGACCGAGTACGGCGCGAAGATCCTGTCGATCCGCCAGGTCGCGGATCTCGACGCCGCGCTCGAGCACATCGCCACCTACGGCTCGCGGCACACCGAGGCGATCCTCACCGCCGACGCGGCCGCGGCCGAGCGCTTCGTCGCCCGGATCGACGCGGCCTCGGTGTTCATCAACGCGAGCACCCGCTTCGCCGACGGCTACCGCTACGGCCTCGGCGCGGAGGTCGGCATTTCTACTGGAAAGCTCCACGCCCGCGGCCCGGTCGGCGTCGAGGGCCTCCTCACCTACCGCTGGATCCTCCGCGGCAGCGGCCAGGCGGCCAGCGACTACGGCCCCGGCAAGCGGCCGTACAAGCACCGCGACCTGCCGCTCGACTGATCTACCTTCAGTCCGCGCCGCTCCTCAGCGCGGCGCCAGGAGCTCCTCAAAGCAGAGGTCCGAGTCCGAGTTGAAGACGAGGACGCGGATCGCCTCGCCGTGGCGCAGCGCCGCCTCGACGGCCTCGAGGAGCGCCGGCGCGGCGACCCAGCCGATCGACCCGAGGAGCAGCGCCGGCCGCTCGTCGTTCCAGTGGAGCCCGAGCGCAGGCGTCCGCTCGCCGCGGCGCCGCCACTCGGGGCAGGCGTAGACGCGGGTGCAGGCGTGGATCGCGTTGGCGAAGCGCCCGTGCAGGCCGCGGACGTAGGCGGCGACGTCGTCGCCCTCGCGCGCCCACACGCGGTCGCGGAGATCGAAGACGCGGAAG
>JAGQIT010001433.1 GCA_020431135.1 Myxococcales bacterium
GACCTCCAGCTCCTCGAGTCCTTCGTCGACGGCCTCGACGCGATGGAGGATCAGGTCGAGGCGATGCTCGCCGGGACCCACCCGCGGGCCGAGGCGATCATGTCGACGGTCGAGGATCCCGAGTACCACGCGCGCCTCCTCGACCACGTCCGCCGCTTCCGTCGCGAGCGCGGCCAGGGGTCGAAGCTCCTGCGCGAGAACATCAAGCGCGACTCCCACTTCACGCTCCTCGAGCGGACCTTCGGGACCCTGCCGGCGGCGATGCGCTACTTCGCCAAGATGCCGAAGACGCCGTGGGCCGCGGCGGTCCACCTGCTGACCCGCCGCGAGTTCCCGGTGGCGCTCGCCGAGGCGGCGGCGCCCACCCTGCACTGAGCGCGGCGGACGACCTCGAGCGGGGGCTCGGGGTCGTCGCGTTCTCGGCCCGCGGATGTGTGACGCTGGGTCAGGTCGACGCGGCGCCCCGCGGAGGTGACCCAACGTCACTGTCACTATCGCGTCGAGTCAGTGAGCCGGCGCATGCGACGAGAATGACGCCTAGGTGACGTTGGGGACGGTATTTCTTGCGCTTAAGGTTCTCGAAGACAGGCCGTATGGTGATCTTGCAGCGAGGTTGACGGTCGCTGCGAAGGTTCCCGCCTCAGGGCACGCGCCGCGGTGGCGCCCGCTCGAGGCACAGGAGGTATGACGATGACCACTGCAAGCATTCTTCTGATCCCCACCGGCGAATTTCTCTCTCTCTACGCGTGGTGGCTCGTGGGCGCGCTCTTCGTCGGAGGTCTGATGATCATGCTGACGATCCGGCTCCGCGTCCTCGGCCCCGGCGAGGAGTAGGAACAGGGTAGACTCGGCGACCATGTCCCCGCCGAGTCGTGAATGGTCGAAGCGATCGGGTCAGCGCACCGAGCGGAGTCACAGGCTCCGCCTCGGTGCGCTCTTTTTGTGCGTCGCCGCGCTCGCCTGCGGGCGCAACCAGACGCCGCCGGAGCAGCCGACCGGCGCGAGCGACTCGGGGGCCGTCACCGGCGACACTGGGGAGACCGGCGCGCCGATCGGCGGTCCGGAGGATCCCCGGGCCGCCGCCGTCGACAGGCCGCTGCGTCCGGTCATCGTCCGGGTCTACGGCGGCGCAGAGCTCGTCGGTGAGGCGCGTGACGAGGCCGACGGCGCGGTGGTGGTCGATCTCGCGTACGACCTCGCGCGGGCGCACACCGCCGCCGACGGCAGCTCCGTCGTCGCGGGTCTCAAGGACGCGGGCTTCACGATCGATCGCGCGCTCCTCGACGAGCGGGCGGCGGCGATCTTCGGGAGCACCGAGGACGCGTCGGTGATCGTCGCGGTCGACGTCGGCTCGTCTCGCCTCAAGGTGTCGGTCGCCGAGCTCTCGAGCGCGGGGCTGTAGGAGTAGGGCGCCCGCGGGCCGCGGATTCGGTGAGGCTGGAGGATCAGCCGGGTCGGGCGGCGGTCGGCGCTCGAGGCCAGATCGCGAGGCTGGAGGATCAGCCCGGCGGTGCGAAGGTCGCGGCGATCCAGCGCTGCCAGGGCGTCGCGGATCCCTCGGCGTCGGTGAAGGTCGGCGCGCTCGCGTAGTCCGGCAGGCGGCGGGCGAGCTCGTCGGCCGTCCGCGGGAGCCAGACGGCGAGGCCCGCGAGGCCCTCGGGGCGGGGCGGGGCGGCGTAGCGGGTCCCG
>JAGQIT010001434.1 GCA_020431135.1 Myxococcales bacterium
TGGCTCTCGATCCACTCGCCGCAGTAGAGGAGGCGGCGCAGCGCCCGGATCGCCGGCGCCGGCGGGTCGATCCCGAGGGCCCGCTCGAGCGCCCGCGTCGAGCTCATCTGATAGGCCACCGGGCAGATCCCGCAGATCCGCGCGACGACGTCGGGGACCTCGTAGAGCGAGCGCCCGCGCAGCAGCGCCTCGAAGAAGCGCGGCGCCTCGAAGATCGCGAGGCGGGCGTCCTTGACCCGGTCGTCGTCGTCGAGGCGCAGCCAGAAGCGCCCCTCGCCCTCGACCCGCGAGAGCATCTCCACCCTGTAGGTCCGCTCGCGGCCGTCGCCGCCGCCGCGAGTCTTCCCGTCGTCAGTCGTCATGACGCTCGCTCTCCGCGCGGAACGCCGCGGCCCAGCCGGTGATCAGGCGGAAGGCGCGGACGATCTGCGGCCGCCCCTCGCCGCTCGCCAGCAGGTGGTCGGCGAGCGCCCGCGTGTTCGCCCGCTCCTTGGGCCCGAAGCAGCCGAAGCAGCCGCGGGCGAAGCGCGGGCACAGGGCGCCGCAGCCCGCGTGGGTCACCGGACCGAGGCAGGCCTGCCCCTGGGCGACGACGACGCAGACCTGCCCGGCGCGCTTGCACTCCATGCACACGCTCTCGTCGGCGATGTCCGGGCGGCGGCCGGCGAGGAACGCCGAGAGCACCTCGAGCAATTGCTCCTTCGCGATCGGGCAGCCGCGCAGCTCGTAGTCCACCGGCACGTGCTCAGCGACCGGGGTCGAGGTCGCCAGCGTGTCGATGTAGTCCGGCCGGGCGTAGACGGCGCGGATGAAGTCCTGGTGGTCGGCGAAGTTGCGCAGCGCCTGGACGCCGCCCGCGGTCGCGCAGGCGCCGATCGTCACCAGCACCTTCGACGCCGCCCGGATCGCCCGCAGCTCCTCGAGCTGGCCGGCGGTCGACACCGAGCCCTCGACGAGGGTGACGTCGAAGGGCCCGTGCGGGTTCATGGCCGAGCTCGCCTCGGGGAAGTGGACGATGTCGACCGCGCCGACGATCGCCAGCAGCTCGTCCTCGAGGTCGAGGAGGCTGAGCTGGCAGCCGTCGCAGGACGCGAGCTTGAAGACCCCGAGCCGCGGCTTCGCCCGCTCTGCCGTCGCCGTCGACGTCGCCATAGCCGCCTAAAACCCCTCCCGGCCGAAGATCCCCGCGAGCTGGTCGCGGCGGAACACCGGGCCGTCCTTGCAGATGAAGTAGGGACCGTACTGACAGCGGCCGCACAGCCCCGCCGCGCACTTCATGTTGCGCTCCATCGACAGCCAGACGTTCTGCGCCGGGACGCCGGCGCGGTCGAGCTCGGCGAGGACGAAGCGCATCATCACCTCGGGCCCGCACAGCAGGTAGAGGGCGTGCGGCGTCATCGGCTTGCGCCGCATCAGCGTCGTCACGACGCCGACGTGGCCGGTCCACCCGGGGCCGCCGCGATCGACGGTGACGTGGACCTTGACGTGGCCGGCGCGGGCGGCCGCCGGCACGGTCTCGGGGCCGAAGCGGATGCTCCGATCCCAGCTCAGCAGCTCCGGCCCGTAGAGGATGTCGCCCGGCGAGCGCGCGCCGTAGAGCAGGCGGACCGAGGGGTAGTCCTCGGGGCGGGCGACGAGCTCGCGCAGCGCCCCGCGCAGCGGCGCGAGGCCGAGGCCGCCGGCGATGACGATGACGTTGCGCCCCTTCGCCTGGTCGAGCGGCCAGGCGCTGCCGAAGGGCCCGCGCAGGCCGACGCGATCGCCGGGGCGCAGCTCGGTGAGCGCCCGCGAGGCCGCGCCGACCGCCCGCACCGTGTGGAGGATCGCCGCGCCCTCCTGGCCGGAGATCGAGATCGGCACCTCGCCGACCTCGGGGATCGACAGCATGCAGAACTGCCCGGGGAGGTGGCGAAAGGGCCCCGCCGGCTCGACGTGGAGCGTGACCGTGTCGGCGAGCTCGCGGGTGACGTCCGTGACCGCGGCGAGCTGCGGGCGCATCGGATCGCCGGCGACCTTCGCGTAGCTGCGCGCCGCCGGCAGCTCGACCCTCCCGCAGGCGTCGTCGGCGGGCGGCCGCGGCGACGCCTGGATCGCCCGGACCTCCTCGGTGAGGTCGATGCCGACCGGACACCAGGCGATGCAGCGGCCGCAGCCGACGCAGCCGCTGCTGCCGAACTGGCTCACCCACGACCCGAGCTTGTGCGTCGCCCACTGGCGGTAGCGCTCGCGCGTCTGCGGCCGGAACTGGGCGCCGTGGATCCGCGAGTGCTCGTCGGTGAAGCACGAGTCCCAGTAGCGCACGCGCTCGGCCGCCTCGGCGTCGAGCGGCGCGCGCTCCTCGACGCGGTGGCAGAAGCACGTCGGGCACACCTGCGTGCAGTTGCCGCAGCTCAGGCAGCGGTCGGCGACCTCCTGCCAGCGCGGGTGCTCGAGGTTGGCGAAGAGGGTCTGCGGCAGGCCAGCGGGGTCGAAGCCGCGGCCGCGCATCTCCGCCTCCGCCGCCCGCAGGCCCTGCCTGCGCGCGCGCTCGTCGTCGGCGCTCGCGGCCGCGAGCTCGAGGCCGTCGGCGACC
>JAGQIT010001435.1 GCA_020431135.1 Myxococcales bacterium
AAGGACGCCAAGCGCCTCCTCACCCCCGAGGACATCGCCGCCGCCGACCTCACCGGCGACGGCCTCCTCGACATCGTCATCCCCAAGGGCGACGTCACCTCCGTCGAGGTGTGGACGGGCCGAGGCCGCGGACGCTTCCGCCGCAGCGTCGACGTCGAGTCGTGCTACGCGTCGTCGCGCGCGCTGGTCGGCGACTTCTACGAGGACGGCAACCTCGACGTCGTCATCGGCTGCCCGTCGAACTTCGAGCTCTTCGTCGGCGACGGCGAGGGCGGCCTCGAGCGCCGCGGCAAGATCGGCCCCGACAACGCCTACCACCACGCCGGCGCCGCCGACTTCAACGGCGACGGCCACCTCGACCTCCTGATCCCGACGATCCCCGGCGGCATCGGGGGCCACATGGGCGGGTTCGGCCCCAGCGCCAAGGGCGGCCGCCTCGTCCTCCTCCTCGGCGACGGCAAGGGGCGCTTCACCGCGGAGGACACGATCGACCTCGCCGGCCACCAGCACCGCGTCGTCGCGATCACCGACATCGACGGCGACGAGAAGCTCGACGCCGTCTACGAGTGCTTCGGCCAGAGCCCCGGGGCGCACATCGGCGTCATCTTCGGCACCGGCTGCGACGCGGACGCGCCCTGAGCGACGCCTCGACCTACGACCAGTCCTCGGGCGGCGGCGCGTCGACGACCTCGGCGAGGGTCACCGGGTGCCGCGCCCAGGTCAGCGACGCGGGCAGCTCCCGACCCAGCCCCGTCAGGGCGTCGACGGCCGGTCGCCGACGACCTCTGGCCAGGCGAGCCGGAGCTGCCCGTCGCGGAAGATCGCCTCGGCCGCGGCGAGCTCCGTCGCGCTCTCGCCGATCTCGCGGTGGACCTGGTCGACCGGGGCGAGCACCGCGTCGCGGCCGCGGGTGAAGCTCTGCTCGCGGACCACCAGCCAGTACGCCTTGTCGAGGGCGAGCGCCCGCGGCCGCGACGGCGCGACGATCGACGCGACGTCGAGGCCGTCGAGCGCCCCCTCGCGCAGCGCCCCCTCAGCGGTGAAGAAGCGGGCGAGGAGCTCGCCGTTTTGCCGGAGCTCGTCGCCGCCGCCGACCCGCCCCATGTACTCGGCGTACTCAGGCGCGGCGTGGCCGAGCTGCGGCGCGTCGACCATGCCGTCGAGGCCCTGGTAGCGCCAGCCCGCGGCCCCCGGTCGCTTGCGCGGGAAGGAGAAGCTCTGGTCGACGGTGACGCCGATCCCGTCGTGGCAGCCCATGCAGAAGAGGTGCTCCTCGTAGGACTGCAGGCGGAGCGCCCCGTCGGCGTCCTCGATGAAGCCCTGGAGCTGCCAGCCGAAGTCGCCGAGGAGGCCGACCTCGGCGCTGCCGCGCGGCCGCGGCGGCTTGCCCTCCTGGCGCTCGTCGACCGCGGCGTCATAGGCCTGCTGCATCGCCCAGCGATCGAGCTCCTGGACCTTCTTGGCGTAGCGCAGCTCCTTCATCCGCGCGGCCAGGAGGCCCGGCGCGTCGGGGTCGAGGTAGCGGACGCTGTGGAGGAACTCCGCGCCCTCGGGGTAGACGCCGCGGCGGAGCCGATGAGCCGCCGCCCCGCCGACGTAGAACGCAGGAAGGCCGACGATCGCACGGGCCTCGCCGAGGCGGCCGTCGCCGTCGAGATCGATCCCGCCG
>JAGQIT010000164.1:0-1152 GCA_020431135.1 Myxococcales bacterium
CCCTCTTCTGCCGCTACCACCTCAACCAGCACATGCCGCGCGGCGTCGTCACGGCGCTGCGCGACGACCGTCACGGCACCGTCCGCGAGCTCCTCGGCGACGTCCCGCTGCGCGAGGATCTGCGCCCCGTCGGCCGCCTCGATCGCGACGTCTCTGGGCTCCTGCTGTGGACCACCGAGGGCGACCTCCTCCACCGCCTCACCCACCCGCGCTACGCCGTGCCGCGGGTCTACCAGGCGGCGCTCGACCGGCCGCACGCGCCGCTCCCGGAGGGCGCGCCGCTGACCCTCGACGACGGCTACGCGCCGACGATCCTCGGCCTCGGCCCGCTCGCCGAGGCCGACGTCCACCCCGGGCTCGAGGTCCCGGAGAGCGCCCGCTGCCTGGCGACGATCACCGTCGGCAGCGGCCGCTTCCACGAGGTCAAGCGGATCTTCGCCGCCCTCGGCGCGGAGGTCGTCGGCCTGTGCCGCGTGTCCTACGGGTCAGTCGCGCTGCCGCGCGACCTCGCGGCCGGGGAGAGCCGGGCGATCGACCTCCACGAGGTCTTCGCCGAGCTCCACCCGGCGCGCTGACGGCGGTCTAGAGCGGCAGCGGCCCGCCGCAGAAGTCCGGGTCGCCGAAGCTGTCGACGTCGCCCTGGCCCATGAGGTGGCAGAGGCTGAGGAGGAGGTCGTTGTGGCTTCTTCCCGGAAAACCGACGTAGCGCCCGGTGTCGAGGACGCCGCCGCCCGAGCCGGCGATCATGAAGAGCATGTCCTCGCTCTTGTGGTTGTAGCCGAGGTTCTTGGTGTAGACGACGAGCGAGTTGTCGAGGACCGTGCCGTCGCCCTCGGGGATGCTGTCGAGCTGCGCGCAGAGGTAGGCGAACATGCGGAAGTAGAAGGCCTCGAGGGCCTCGCGGTCGGCCTTGACCTTGGCGGTCGCGCTCTGGTTGAAGGCGTGGGCGAGGTCGTGCTCGTTCATCGCGATGTCGAGGCCCTCGCTCGCCCACTTCGGCGTGAGGTCGCCGCTGCCGCTGCTGCCGAGCTGGATCGACGCGACGCGGGTGAGGTCGCAGGAGATCGCCTGGGCGAGGATGTCCATGTGCTGGCGCGCGACGCTCGGGTAGTTCTGGTTGGCCTTGTAGTCGGGGACGTCGCCGAGCTCGGG
>JAGQIT010000164.1:1225-5047 GCA_020431135.1 Myxococcales bacterium
GCGCTGCTCAGGCCCGCCTTGGCGGCCTCGAGGTCCTTGGCGACGAAGTCGAGGACGCTCTTCTTGCGCGCGCGCAGGGCCGCCTTCTCCGGGTCGTCGCCGCCGAGGCCGCCGAACATCTTGTCGAAGGCCTTGAGCGGGTCGTCGATCGGGTGGACCGGCTGATCCTTGCCGAGGTAGGAGATCCGCGAGTTGCCGTTGTTGCCGCCGGGGCGCGCCCCGAGGGTCAGGGCGTTGACGCCGAGGCGGCTGGCGATGAACTGGTCGACCGAGACGCCGCCGCCCCAGAACTCGGCGTTGCCGCTGCCGTAGGGCGACACGGTGCGGCCGGTGAGGAGGTGGCCGACGCCGACGTGGCCGGCCCCGAAGGTCTCCTTCTCGCGGGTCTTCAGCGCCATCTCGCCGATGATCGTCAGCTTGTCGCGCAGCGGCTCGAGCGACTGCATCATCGGCTTGAGGCTCGTGAGCGCGAACTCGCTGCCGTCGCCCGCCGGCTTCCAGTAGCTCTTGCCGATCGGCTCGTTGCCCGAGAAGAAGACGATCAGCCGCCGCGGGTGGTCGCCCGGCGCGGCCTGGCTCGGCAGGCTGCGGAGGAAGGGGAGGCCCGCGAGGCTAGCCCCGAGTCCCTGCATGAACCGTCGTCGATTGCTGCGAAGTCCCATCGTCATCGTCGCTCCGATTGGGGAGTTGCCGGCGACGGCGGGCTTGTCTCAGGGGCGGCGAAAAAAGATCGAGAAGCCGCGAATTTCGCGTCCTGGGGCCGGTTGGGCGCGTCCCCCTGGCGGACGCCGCGGCTCGCTCGGCGCAGCAGCGCGCGTCGATCGAGGTCGCGGCGCGTCGCCGACGCGACCGGGCGCTCGATCCGAGCGTGGCGGCGATCGCGTCGCGCGACAGACATCTATAGATGAGGCGATGAGGCGCCGCCCGGAGAACGAGCGCGCGAGCGCTGCGGAGAAACAAGCGACGAGAAAATTTGAGCCGCGGTGAGACAAGCCGGCCGTCGCCGGCAACTCCCCCCACGGAGCGACGATGACGATGGCGCGGATGACTTCGATGCAGGGTTTCTTCTCTCTCGCCCTCTTGGCTGCGATCGCGGCCCCGGGCTGCTACGCCGGACCGGCGGACATCGCCGAGCTCCCCGACGAGGGGCTGACGGCGGGCGACAGCGCGGCGTCCGGCGAGTCGAGCGGCGACGACCCGAGCGGCGGCGACCCGAGCGGCGACGACTCGGGCGGCTGTGAGGGCGACGACTGCGAGCCGCCGGCCGGGGCCTGCGCGGACGGGGTGATCAAGGTCGGACCGTCGCCGCTGCGGCGGCTGACCAGCGCCGAGTTCAACCGCACGGTCCGCGACCTCTTCGCCGACCCTGAGCTCCCGTGGATCGACTTCAGCGTCGCCGACTCGAAGGACGGGACCCGCTTCGACACCAACGCGGAGATCCCCGACCCGACGATCGTCGAGGACACGATCGCGGCCGCCGAGACGATCGCGGCCGCGGCCCTCGCCCCGGAGGGCGCGTTTGTGGCGGGCCTCGACTGCGACCTCGCCGACACCGCCTGCGTCGAGCCGGCGCTCCGCGACCTCGCCGGCCGCGCCTTCCGGCGGCCGCTCGCGGCCGACGAGGGCGCGGAGCTCGTCGCCCTCTACGAGGGGGCGCGCGACGAGTGGGGCGGCGCCCAGGCCCTCGAGGTCGCGGTCACGGCCGTCCTCGCGTCGCCGCGCTTCCTCTACCTCCTCGAGGGGGGCGAGCCTGTCCCCGAGAACACTGAGCGCCCGGGGCTCCTCCGCCTCACCGACCACGAGGTCGCCTCGCGCCTCTCCTACTTCCTGTGGCAGACGATGCCCGACGACGCGCTCTTCGCCGCCGCCGAGGCCGGCCTGCTGACGACGCGCGCTGGCGTCGAGGACCAGGCCCGGCGGATGATCGCCGACGACCGCTTCGCCGCCGCGGTCTCGCGCTTCCACGAGCAGTGGCTCGAGCTCGACCACCGCCTCGCCGACGAGACCTACAAGGACCCGGAGCTCTACCCGGAGTGGAGCCCGGCGCTCGCCCAGGCGATGCGCAAGGAGACCAAGGCCTTCGCCAACAGCGTGATCCGCGGGGGCGACGGCAAGCTCTCGACGCTCCTCGGCGCGTCCTATTCGACGATCGACGGCGCGCTCGCGGAGCTCTACGGCGTCGACGCGCCGGCGGAGAGCTTCGACGTCGTCGAGCTCGACCCCGGCGAGCGCGCGGGGATCCTCAGCCTCTCGGGCTTCCTCGCCGCGCACGCCCACGCCGACGAGGGCTCGTGGGTCCACCGCGGCCTCTTCGTGCGCACTGAGGTGCTCTGCGGGTCGATCCCGCCGCCGCCGCCCGACGTCGACATGTCCGTCCTCAACAACCCCGACCGGACCGTCGACCCGGCCTGCGCCGGCTGCCATGTCCTCATGGATCCGATCGGCTGGGGCATGGACAACTACGACGCGATCGGCCGCTTCAACCTCCTCGACGAGGACGGCGGCCTCGCCCACGGGACCGTCGAGGGGCCCGAGCACCTCGACGTCGTCGGCGACTTCGCGGGGCTCACGGACCTCAGCGGCCGCCTCGCCGAGAGCGAGGACGTCCAGGCGTGCATGGCCCGGCAGTGGTTCCGCTACGCGACCCGCCGCCTCGAGGACACGCAGGCCGACCGCTGCACGATCGACCGCCTCGCCGCGGGCTTCGTCGAGTCGGAGGGCGACATCCGCGAGCTCCTGGTCGAGATCGCGGTCTCGGACGGCTTCCGCTACATCGCCGCCGAGTAGGCGGCGAGGACGACAGGGAACGAATCGCCCCCTCGCGGCCGCCCCGCGGTCGCGGGGGCTCGCGCGTTCTCTGGCCGCCTGGGACGCGACACAACACGACACGAGAAGAAAAAGATCGAGGGGGCTGAGACAAGACCCTCGCCGCCGGCAACTACGGGGATGAGGCGGCCAGCGAGCGCCGCCGGACGGGTTGGAGATGGCACGCACGATCACGATCTTTTCCTCGCTTTGGCTGACCTTCGGCGCCTCGGCCTGCGCGCTCGGGATGCTCCCCGAGGGCGACGACGCCGGCGACATGCTCTTCGACAGCGACAGCGACAGCGACGGCGACAGCGACAGTGACGCGGACGGCTCAGAAGACGGGGAGAGCGACGGCGACGCGACCTCGGGGACCACCGGCGGCGACGACTCCGACAGCGGCGAGGGCGAGAGCGCCAGCGACAGCGACGGGACGACGACCGGCGCCGTCGAGGGCGAGGGCGAGGGGAGCGGCGGCGACACGGACGGCGGCGACACGACGGGCGAGACGGGCGAGACGGGCGAGACGGGCGAGGGCGCGCCCTGGAGCTGCGACGCCGGCGACTACCTCTTCTGCGAGGACTTCGAGGGCGGCTCGATCGACGCCGCGATCTGGACGACGTCGGCCAAGGAGAACGGCCAGATCATGGTCGACCAGACGCGGCCGCGCTTCGGCGACCACGCCCTCCACGTGATCATCGACGACGTCGCCGGCTCGCGCGCGTTCATCAAGACGACGACCGAGGCGGTCTTCCCGGCCGCCGGCAACGCCCTCTACGGGCGCGTCTACCTCTACATGGGCCCCGACTTCCCGGACAAGCACAGCTACTACATGAGCACCGCCGGGACCCGCGACGGCGACTACACGCGCTACCGCCTCGACACCAACAGCGGCAAGCTCAACACCCGCTACGCCGCCAAGTGGGCCGATGACATCCAGCACGGCGGCTTTCGCAAGATGGGCGACCTCGTCCCGACGAACGCGTGGATCTGCGTCGAGTGGTTCATCGACGGCGA
>JAGQIT010001436.1 GCA_020431135.1 Myxococcales bacterium
CGGGCGCTCGTCGACGGCCGCGGTCACGGCACCTCCAGGGTGACTTCGGGGCTCTGCCGGGCCTGGACGCCGCCGACGCGGAGGACCACGCGGTAGGTGCCGGCCGGGACCGCCTTGGCCTCGGGGATCACCAGGCGCTTCCCCGTCTGCGCCGGCCCGGCGAGGTCTGTGAGCTCGTCGTAGCTGGCGACGCAGACCCCGCCCTGGACGAGGCCGACGAAGACCTCGTCCTCGGCGCCGCCGAGGAGCACGCCGCTGATCGTCAGCGTCGCGGTCAGGGGCGAGGCCGGGTCGGTGGCGAGGACCGGGGCGACGTCGCTGACCGCGACGGCGCTGACCTGCGGCTGGAGGTCGAGGACCACCGGGCGGCTGCTCCGGCGGCGCCCCGAGGCCAGGGTCCGGACGACCCGCAGCGTCCGCGGGCCGGCGGAGATGCGATCCCCGGTCAGCTCGGTGTCGTCGAGATCGAGGCTGATCGACCCCTCGGCGTCGACGCTCAGCGGCAGCTCGACGTCGTCGACGCGGGCGAGCATGTCGGCGGTCAGCCCCTCGCCGTAGAGGGCGACGGTCTCGCCCGGCGCCGCCGAGCTCGGCACGACCATGGCGATCGACGGCTGGAGGCCGGGGCCGGCGACGATCTGGATCCCGTCCTCGCCGATCACCGTCGCCGCCTCGTAGTCGATGCCGACGAGGAGGTTGTAGTCGGCCGGCGCCGCCGGGGCGATCATCACCGGGCGGAGCTCGAAGGCCGCGGACAGGCGGTAGCGCTCGTCGGAGCCCTGGACGAGGCGCGAGATGACCTCCGAGTTGACCTCGATGATCGACGCCTTGAGCGGCTCGGGGTTCGGCTGGAGGGCCGCGAGGTCGCTCGCGTCGACGCCGTCGACGGGCACGTAGGCGAGCTCCTGGAGCGCCGCGAGGCCGGCCCCGAGCACCCGGTGGGCGGCGACGGTGTCGCTCTTGCCGGCGCTGTCGAAGGCGGTCAGGAGGAAGCGCAGGACCATCCACAGCGGCGGGCGCTGGCCGGCGTCGAGGGGCACCGAGCGCATCGACGCGTCGACGGAGGTCTCGTAGAGGAAGATGTTGAGGCGCGCCCCCGAGGTGCTCGTGGTCTCCTCGATCGGGCCGACGCTGACGTGGCAGCCGGCGCGCAGGCTCATCTGGTAGCTCAGGAGCTGGGCCGCGGCGCCGATCGCCTTGCTGGTGTCTGCGAGGGACATGGTCGAGGAGGGTGGTCAGGGGTGGAATTGAGGCGGATCAGAGCCCGCGGAGGTAGCGGCGGCCGAGGCTCGACGGGGCGGGGCTCGGCGCCCTCGCGGCGCGATCGCTGCGCGGCGCCGGAGCGGGTGCGGGCGGACCGTCGACCGTGACCTGGATCGCGCCGATCGTGATCTCGACCTCGGCGGTCTGGTCGTGGCGGTCGCGCGTCGATGTGCTCGTTTGGACAGGTTCGGCGGGCGCCGGCGGGCGGGCCTGCGGGGTCGCGGGGGCGGGTTGCGGCGTCGGCTCCGCGGGCACGCTCACCCAGCGCTCCGCGGCCGCGAGGGCCTCGGCGT
>JAGQIT010001437.1 GCA_020431135.1 Myxococcales bacterium
GACGTCGTCGACGACGACGAGGCCGAGGCGGGCGAGCAGGTCGTCGGTGCGGCGGTCGCAGAGGACCTCGGACTCGAAGGACTCGAGGTCGGCGACGACGATCGCGGGGGTACGGCCGGCGAGGAGCGGCGCCGCGAGGTCCTCGCCGGCGAGCGCGACCTGGACGTTCCAGCGCGCCGACGAGCGCGCGAGGGCGTCGCCGATCCGCGCGACCCAGCCCTTGGCGGCGTCGCGGCTGCGGGCGATCACCAGGGTCGTCGCGCCGCGGTCGAGGAAGACGTGGAGGGCGGCGAGGATCGTCAGCGTCGTCCGCCCCGAGCCCTCGCCGCCGAGGACGAGGGCGTGCGCCGCCTCGCCGGCGGCCGCGGCCCGCGAGATCGGCGAGCCGGCGCGGACCTCCTCGAGCGAGGTCGGGTCGTCGCCGACCGGGGCGCTCGACTGCAGCGTCCAGATCCCGGCGAGGTGGTCGAGCACCGCGGCCTGGTGCGCCCAGGGCTGGGCGTGGCCGCAGAGGTCCAGGAAGACCTCGCCGACGAGGGGGGCGAGCGCGGGCGGCAGCGGTGCCCGGGCCTCGGCGGCGCCGGGGCGCTCCTCGAGGGCCTCGAAGGCGATCCCCGGGCGGAGCTCGTCGACCGCCGCCCGTAGCTCGGCGAGCGCCTCGCCCTGCGCGTCCTCCTCCTCAGCGTCGGCCTCCTCGCCGTCCGTCTTCTCCTCGGCGCGCTCGGGCGGGCGCTTGCCGCTGGCGAGGAGGTGGAAGGCCGTCACCCAGAGGAGGAGCCCCGCGACCACCCAGGTCCCCGGCGCCGGACCGACCGCGGCCTCGCCGAGGCTGAGGCCGGCGACGAGGTGGAGGAGGAGCAGCGCGAGCACGAGCCAGCCGACCCAGCGACGGAAGCGCTGATCGGCGCGTCGCGGCCCCGAGGCGCCGACCCAGCGGTAGAACCACGGCAGCTCCGACGTCGGGCTCGTCCACCGCAGGGCGCCGGCGCCCGAGGTCCAGCGCAGGACGAGCTCGACCATCCACAGCAGGCTCGCCCACAGCGGGATGTGGAGGACGAGCGCCAGCGCCGGGACGTCGGCGAGCGGCAGCGCGAGGGCGATCCCCGGGCGCCCGAGGAGCTTCCACTCGAAGAAGCCGACCTTCGCCCAGGCGGCCTCGGCCATCCACGCCGGCCGCGTCAGCGTCGTCGCCAGCAGCGGGTCGATCGCCCGGACGAGGAGGTAGACGGCGACGAGGAGGAGCGCGGCCATCACCCACGTAGGCCCGGGGGCGCGCTCCTGCGGCCGCAGCTTCGCCCGGATCATCCGGACGACGAAGACGACGAGGGCGAGGGCGATCGACGCGAGGGCGACCTTGGCCGCGCCGGCGCTCAGGAACTCCTGGACGAGGGGGTGGAGCGCGCCCTGGGCCTGGGCGAGCGCCGCGGGGTCGACCGGCAGCGCCGGCAACGACGAGGGATCGAGGCCCTCGAGCGCCGCAGGATCGAGCCCGAGCGCCGCGGGATCGAGCCCGCCGAGCGCCGACGGATCGCCGGCCGCGCCCCCGCTCGCCGGCGCCGTCACGCGTCGCCCTCCTCAGCGCCGGGCTCGTCGCGGCCGGGCTTGGCGAGCGTCCCCCAGAGCGCGCCGGCGGGGCGCCGAGGCGGCCGCGGCAGGCCGTCCTTGCCCTCGCTCGCGGGTCCCGTCGCCGTGACCTTGAGCGAGGCGACCGCGTCCTCGTGGATCCCCGAGGCGACCACCAGGTAGTAGGCGCGATCGACCTCGCCGCCGCGCCGCGTCGGCACCGGCGTGACCTCGTCGATCAATGTCTCTCGGACCAGGTCGTGGCCGCCGGGCGGGAGGATCGCCTCGCCGCGGATGACCTTGCGGACGCCGGTCGGGTCGTGGATCTCGTGGCCGGTGAAGTTGAGGGCGGTGCCGAGGGTCCGCCGCTGGCGGCGGAGGAAGCCGGCGAGGTGCCCGGCCGTCGCCTCGGCCCGGCGCGCGTCGGCGAAGGGATCCCAGGCGGCGATCGGCTCGGCGTGGCGGGCGGCCGCCTCCTTGAGGCGGCTGACGTCGGCGAAGGGCACCTCCTCGCGCCAGTGATCGCCGCGGCCGTAGTGATCCGCGAGGGTAGCGAGGACGTCGCTGATCCGCGCCTGCTTGCCCGTGACGTCGAGGGCGTCGCGGATCCCGGCCGCCCCCTCGGGGCCGACGAGCGACTCGACGAGCGCCTCGCCGGGGCGGCCGAGGAGCCCGCGCAGGTCGTCCTCGCCGGCGACCTTGCGGACCCCGAGCTGGCGCTTCTCCTCGCCGAGGGTCGCCTGCGCCCGCCGGGCCGCCTTGTCGATCAGCACGAGGCGCTCGGCGTCGGCCTGGAGCGACGCGCGGATCGTCAGCAGGACCTCGACGCGGGCGATGTTGCGGGCGAGGCGGAGGCGGCTGGCGAAGTAGTCGTGGAGCGAGCCCTGGCGCCCGCTGATCGTCCGCTCGAGCGCCGCCCAGAGGCCGTCGAGGGCGCGGATGATCGCCATGTGGGCGCCGGCGAGGTGGTAGCCGCAGACGCCGAGCACCGCCGCGAGGCCGAGGACGCCGGCGGTCGCCACCGGGTGGTCGATGAGGAGGACGCCGAGCCCCGCCCCCGCGTCGAGCCCGAGCGCCTCGCCGAGGAGGTGGAGCACCGGCGCGCCGAAGACCACGAAGCCGACCAGCGCCAGCGCGCCCCAGAGGGCGATGAGCGCGACCTCGGGCTT
>JAGQIT010001438.1 GCA_020431135.1 Myxococcales bacterium
AGGCCGGCGCCGAGGTGATCCTCTGGCTCGCCGATCACGCCTCGACCCTCGCCAGCGACGCGCCCCTCGACCGCGAGCGCCTGTCCGAGGCGAAGCTCGTCGACAACGCGGCGCGCTGGCTGTCGCTCGCGCCCCTCGACGACGCAGACCGCTAGCGCTCCGCGCCGCGCGCTCCCGGAGTTCGCGAAGCAGAGCGATCTGCGAGCGGCTCCGAGTGTCCCTGCTCCGCGTGCGCCCGCGGAGCTGCTAGCCTTCAAGCCAGCCGCGAATATGTGGGTTGGACTGACCGTAGCTGACGATGATGAGGTCGAGGTCCTGGACCGGCACGCGGGAGATCGCGCGGTCGACGGCGTCTAGGATCCACGCGCGCTCGTTGCCGAACACGCCGCCGCCGAGGAGGGTCAGGAAGACCTTGTCGCAGCCGGAGGCCTGGGCGTTGAGGGCCGCGGCCCAGAGGGTCGCCTCGTAGGAGGCCTCGAGGATCAAGCGGGCGAAGGGCTCCCACGCGGCGCTGCCGTGATCGCTGTACCCCACGGGCAGCGCGGAGCCGTAGACCTGGGTGACGGCGTGGCCGGCGTTCGACTGCGTGACCTCCACGTCCCACTGAACGCCGATCCGAAGGGCGGCTCGCAGGCTGTCGCGCTCGCTGTCGTCGCTCGTGGCCAGGCGCTCGCTGATCTCCTGTAGCCCGGCGCTCGTAGCTAGGGCGTAGCCGTTTCGCATCGTCCACAGCCGGTCCCCCTCGTTGCCGAGCCGCTCGCCAAGCGCCGCCAAGCAGTCGACCTGCCGGTGCGCCGTCTGACCGAGCTGGTCGCCGAGGGGCACGAAGTAGTTGCGATAGACTGTGCCGCCGCCACAGGCGATAGCGCAGGCCGGACCTTGGGTGTGGTCGTTCTGGTAGATCCCCACGCCTCCCTCGGGCGTGACGCTCGGGTGGGCCATCTCGAGGAGGTTGAATTGCGAGGCGGCCTGGAAGAGGGCGCCGGCGTTGGCGGAGTCGGCGTGCAGAGCCTGGACGCCGCCGACGTGCTCGCGCACCTGCGAGCGGCTGCCGCTGCCCACGAGGCCCGCGCCCGCGCCTCGTGAGCGCAGCTCGGCGAGCGACAGGACCTCGAGGCGGCCGCACCCGACCACCCGACCGTTGACCTTCGACCGCAGCTGATCGCCGCTGAGTTCCAGCCTCTCCCGGACAGCGTGGGGGCCGCCGTTCTCCGGGAAACCGAGGAGTTCTTCAAACCACATCGCGGCGATCATACGCGACCGGCGACGACGTGGCGACGCGGCCGAAGCCCGCGGCGAAGCGCTGCTCGGCGGCCGCGGGCGCATCCGAACGCATCGCGTCGTCCCCGTCGGGTGTCCAGGAATCCTGACACCGAACCGACTCGTCCCCCGCGCGCCTGCCAGGCACCGCGACCGCGGGCCGTTCGCTTCGGCCCGGCCCCTCGCAGCGCTCCCCTTGCTCGCGGCATGTCAGCGACGCCCCTCAGCACTGGCCGTCGACGCCACGTGGAACGAGGCGAGCTCGGGGGCCGCGCTCGACTCCTTCGAGCGTCGGCCCCCGCGGCGGTCTCAGGGCTTGATGACGAAGACGCCGTCCGAGTACTTCGACGTGATGTCGGTGTAGTCGTACTCGAAGCCCTCGGCGTCGATGTTCGTCGACCAGCTGTTGTACGAGTTCCAGCGCCCGTTCGGGTCGTTCACGATCACCTTCGCGTCGCCGTAGTTCTCGCCGCGGAAGCCGCGAACCACGATGTAATGCCCCGCGGCACTCATGGACTTCGAGCCGAGGATCATCGGCCTGCCGGCGCGGATCTCGCTCTTGATCAGGGCGTAGAGCTGCGGCCAATTCGAGTCGTCGAAGAAGACGTCGCTCATGTCCCAGGCGCCCTCGAGGTGCTGCTCCAGAAGCCAACGCCCCTTGAGCCCCACCTGCGTGTCTGCGGTCGCGGCGAAGACCGTCTTGGCGGTGTCGATCATGTCGTCGACGCGCGACTCGCCGTAGGTAGCGAGGACCATCGCCGACGACGCCGACGAGCACGCGGCGAAGCCGATGCCGGGGATGTCGTTCTGGTTGAGGTAGGGGATGTCGAGGTCGAGAGCCCCGCCGCTCTCCCACGAGATCGACGCCCCGAAGCCGGATGTCGTGTAGGCGACGTAGGCGACGTAGATCAGCTCCGAGCTGCTGGCGTTGATCTTCAGGCGGTCGACCTTCATCGCCGAGCGCAAGCTCTTCGCCGTCACCTTCCACTGGCCGTTGATCTTGCGATAGACGTAGATGTCGGGATCGCCCGAAGACGGCGTCGTGGTCACGAAGTAGCTCTTGCCGGCCTCGACCGTCAGCGGCACGAACTTCGTCTGCCCCTTGCTCAGGTACAGTGACTGCCCCGAGTTGATCGCCGAGCGCTCACCGACGACCTCCGTGAAGTTCTCGAGCTCGATGCAGTCCTCCTCGGGGTCGAGGCTCACGTCGAGCACCTCGCCGTCCTTGAGCTCGACCGTGAACTCGATCGGCCCGTCGTCGAGCCCCGCGAGTTCGTCGGCCACGGCGTCCGCGGGGCGCTCTGCCACCTCCTCTTCGGAGAGTTCGAGGAGGCACGCCTCGAGCGCCTCACTATCGATCTCCTCGTCACATGGACCGAACATCGAGTCGGCGTCGACCTCCACACCGCCGATGTCGCCATCTGCGTCGAGCGCGCACGCCCCCGAGAGCGGCGCCGTGATTGCGATGATTGCGATGGACTTCTTGATTGCGAACATACGATTCCTTCTTTCGCAGCAGGCGCCGCCGGTAATCGACGTGTCACCGCTCCGAGTCGCCATGTGGACACCGTATGAGCGCAGCGGCGACTAGCGGAAGTCTCCAGATCTACACGCACATACGTTCAGTGCGGCAGCATCACACTGAACATTCGCCTGTAGGATATTTCAGACTTCCGGCCTCCACCCCCTATTCAGGCTCTGAGCGCCGCCCCGAGAGCACGGCGCCGACTTCGACAAGCGAGCCAATGCGAGTACATCGCGGCGTCTGTCCGCCGTCGATACGTCAGCACCGGAGGCGTCGTATCTGCGCACCGGAGGTCTCACGTGGCTTCGAAGACGGATCTCCGCAGACCATCCGCAGCGATGCGCCGCCAGCCCCGCTCGCTGCGGCCGAACGCCGCGGCACCGCCGCCACTGGCCGCTACGGCGTGATCTTGCCGAGCCAGAGGCCGAGGTCGTCGGCCCCGACGCTGGCGACCTGGCCGGTGACGACGACCTCGCCGGTCGGCCCGATCGCGACGCCGTGGGCGATGTCGTCGGCCATGCCGACACCCTTCACCCCGATCTTCCACAGCAGCGCCGTCGACGAGTCCTGCTTGCGGATCATCAGGTTGGTGCCCTCGCCCTCCTCCGTGTCGGCGCCGACGAGCACGAGGTTGCCGTCGTTGCCGAGGGCGATCGCCCGGCCGCGCTCATGGGCGTCGGTCCCGCCGAGGCGCTGGTTGACCGTGAGCTCGCCGAGGGCGTTGTAGGTCAGGTACCAGTAGTCGTCGTCGGTGCCCTTGGTCTCCGTGACGATCGCGTAGACCGTGCCGACCTGGTTGCTCGCACAGCCGTAGGCGATCTCCTTGTTCGCCAGGGTGCCGCCGTCGAAGGTCTTCCCCCAGATCGGCGCGCCGTTCGAGCTGACCGTCGCGACGTGGGCGTCGATCTGCATGCCGTCGGAGCGCTGACCGCAGGCGATGAGGTTGTTGTCGCCGCCGCGCGCGAGGGCGTACGTGCGATCGTCGCCCATCGCTCCGCCGTCGCTCAGCGTCGTCCAGATCTCCTCGCCGGTGGCGGTGTAGCGCCGCAGGAGCGCGTCCTTGCCGGAGGCGTCGTTGTGCAGCCAGCCGGCGACGACGATCGTCCCGTCGTCGTCGACGACGACGCCGCGGAGCTGATCGGCGCCGTTCGGCGACGTCCCCTTGATCAGCGAGCTCCACTCCGTATCCCCGGTCGGTCCGTCGAGGCGCGCGACCCAGGCGTCGATGTCTGGGTTCATCCCGAAGATCTCGGTGCGGTAGCCGGCGACGACGACGTCGCCGTCGGCGGTGAAGCTGACCGCGAAGGCCTCGTCGGCCTGCTTGGCGCCGCCGTCGAAGGTCTTGGTCCAGATCAGCTCGCCGCTCACCGTCAGGCGCGACACCCAGATGTCCGCGCTCTCGGCCGTACGGATCACGCCGGCGACGGCGATCTGCCCGGTCGGCTCGATCGCCACCGCGTAGCCGGCGTCGGCCCCTGGCGGCTCGCCCTCGAACTCGCGGGTCCACTCGATCGCCCCCGAGAGCCGGCAGTCGACGTTGCAGCCGTCGCCGTCGAGCGGGTTGGCGTCGTCGCACTCCTCGACGCCGACGTGGACGAAGCCGTCGCCGCAGGTCGCCTGCACGCAGGTCGTCAAGCAGGCGTCGTCGTCGTTGTCGTCGCCGTCGTCGCACTCCTCGCCGACGTCGACCGCACCGTCGCCGCAGGTCCCCGCGCTGCTGCACAGACCGTCGAGGCAGGCGAGGCCGACGTCACAGGCGTTGCCTGGGAGGCACGGGCAGCCGTCGGCGCCGGCGGGGCAGGTCTCCGTCTCGCTCTCGCTCGCGCTCCCGGTTGTCGTCGTCCCGTCGGTGGTGCCCTGGTAGTTGTCGACGAAGCAGCCCGTCAGAGCGGCTGCGCCGAGGAGCAGGGGGCTGAGGCGCGACGCGAGCATCGAGGGGGTCCCGAGTGGGCCCCCTGAGTATAGCGGCCGCCCTCCCCCGGCGAAGAGAAGGGCGCAACCTCTGACGCGGGCGGGCCGCGCGGCCGCGGCCACGAGCGCGCGATCGCTAGGCACGTGAGCGCTCGGCGGGCAGCGTCGCCCGAGGGGGACAACGCGTTCGCGGACCTCTGACACCCGACGGATGGGCACCCACGCGGACCCCTCCTGACCTCCTGACCTCGTGACTTCGTGACCTCGTGACC
>JAGQIT010001439.1 GCA_020431135.1 Myxococcales bacterium
CGGCGGAGATCGCCGAGGGCGGGCTCGTCGGCGGCGCGGCGGCCGAGGGCGTCGGCGTAGGCCTCGAGGCGCTCCAGGCGGGCCGCGCCAAGCGGCGGCACGAGCATCGCCGCGAGGATCAATCGCTGGGTCGCGGCCGCGCGCGAGGGATCGGCGACCGCCGCCGCGAGGGCCTCGGCGGACGGCGCGGAGAATTCCTCCTCGGGATCGAGATCGACGCCGAGCTCGCCGGCGACGAAGGCCGCGAAGCGGCGCACGCGGGGGTCCTCAGGAGCGTCGCTGACGGCGGCCAGCGCCCCGAGGAGCGGCCCCGCGGCGCCGACGTCGGGCGTGAGCGGCAGCATGCTCCGCTCATACCACGGCCGCGCATCACCTGTCCCCTGCGTCAGGCGGCCGCGCGTCTGACCGCGCAGCGTCTCCTCGGGCGCTACCGGGTGCGCTACCGGGCGCGCTACCGGCGTCTGACCGCGCCCGTCGACGGCAAGCATTGCCGGCACCTCGACGGTCAGACGCCGCAGGCGCCTTGCTAGGTTCACGCGTCCGCAGGCCGACGGCCCGCGGACGCGCGGCACACACAGAGCGAAGGAACGAACATGATCGAGCTGATCCAGGATCTTCCCCACGGGATCGAGGGCATCGAGGCCAGAGGCGAGGTCTCGAGCGAGGACTACCGCAACGTCGTCGAGCCGCTCTTCGAGCGCGCCCGCCGGGAGGGCCGCCGCATCCGCCTCCTCTACCGCTTCGACGCCGAGTTCACGGGCTTCACCGCCGGCGCCGCCTGGCAGGACACGCGGGTCGGGCTCCACTACCTCCGCCTCCTCGAGCGCGGCGCGGTGATCACCGACCGCCGCTGGCTCGCCGAGGGCATCCGCATCGCCGGCTCGCTCCTCCCCTGCGCGATCCGGGTGTTCGCGCCCGAGGCCGAGGCCGAGGCGATCGCCTGGCTCGGCGAGGCCGAGGCCGGCTCGCGCGTCGCTCACCACCTCCTCCCCGAGCGCGGCGTCCTCGTCGTCGAGCCGCAGGGGCCGCTGCGCCGCGAGGACTTCGACGCGCTCGCCCTCACGGTCGACCCGTGGATCGAGAGCTACGGCGCCCTCAACGGCCTGGTGCTCCGCGCCGCCGGGATCCCCGGCTGGGAGAACCTCGGCACCCTGATCCGCCACCTCCGCTTCGTCCGCGAGCACCACCGCAAGATCCGCCACGTCGCCCTCGTCGCCGACGGCAAGCTCCCCGAGCTCGCGCCGAAGATCATGGAGCACCTGGTGGCCGCCGAGGTCCGCCACTTCGGCAGCGACCAGCTCAAGGAGGCGATCGCCTGGGCGGGGGCCGAGTACGAGGCCGCAGACGCGGACCAGGACGAGGCCGAGGCCGAGGCAGCTTCGTAGCGCGCCTAGACGCGGCGGCGCGCGGTGACGTCGTCCTGCGGTTTTCCGCAGGGCTGCGTCGACGCGGGCGTCGCCCGAGGCCGCCTCGACGCACGCTCGACGCCGCCGCGCTGCGCCTGCGCTTGACTTCACCCGACCGCGGCGTGGATCGTCGCCGCGGGCCACGGGCTCCTCGACGCTCACGATGACGATCGCACGAACACTGCGGGGCGCGGCGTGGATCGCCTTCGCGGCGTGGATCGTCGCCGCCCCCGCCTACCGCCAGCTCGCCGGCGGGCGGACGCGGTGGGTGCCGACCTGGGACCTCTACTCGAACATCGGCCTCGACCTCGTCCGCGCCCAGTACTTCGCCGTCCGCCGCGGGCCCGATGGGGCCGAGGAGCGCGTAGCGCTCGATCGCTACGCCGCGCTCGGCTACGACGACCGCAAGGCGCCGCGGTGGCTGCGGATGATCCGCGGCGAGGGCGGCGCGCTGAAGATCGGACGCGAGCTGTGCGAGCGCCTCGGCCCCGGCGTCGCCGTCCAGGTCGAGGCGACGATCGCCACCTGGGACGGCTGGGAGCCGCTCTTCGCCGACGTCGACGATCTCTGCGAGCCGATCGCGCCGCGGCGGGTCACCCGACGGAGGCGGCGTGGCTAGGGCGGGCCGACTCGTCGCCTGGGCCCTCGACGCCGAGGGGTCGACGCGACCGGCGGCGCTGATCCGCATCGGCGCCGTGCCCCTGCTGTGGACCTGCGTCGGCGAGAACCTCAGCCTCGTGCGGGCGACCGGCGCCGCCCAGGCCGCCGAGGTCGTCCTCTTCTACGCCGCGAGCCTGGCGGCGCTCATCGGCCTGCGCACGCGCGTGGCGACGGCGCTGACGGCCGCGGTCCTCGTCCACATCTACGTCGCCGCCGGGAGCGAGGCCTACGCCCGCTTCTTCAGCCACCACCACCAGGCGCTCCTCACCTTCCTCTTCGTTCTCCTGGTCTTCGCCCCGGCGGGGCGCTCGCTCAGCGTCGATCGCTGGCTCGCCCTGCGCCGGGCCGCCGCCGCCGGCGAGGCGCCGCCCCCCGAGCGCGGGCCGCTGTGGGCCCTGCGGCTGATCGCCCTGCAGGTGAGCGCGGTCTACCTGTGGAGCGTCGTCGACAAGCTCTCGCTCGACTTCATCAGCGGCGGTCGCCTCGAGCGGATCGCCATGGAACTCTACGTCGGATCGGACCTGCCCGAAGGGGCAGGCATTCACGCGCTCTTCGTCGCCGCGTCGTGGGCGGTGCTCATCCTCGAGGTCGCGCTCGGCGTCGGCCTGTGGTCGGCGCGGGCGCGGCGGTGGCTCGTCCCGCTCGGGATCCTCTTTCACGCGATCCTCTTCCTCGCCGTCCCGGTCTGCGTGTTCTCGGCGCTGATGGTGCTCCTCTACCTGGCCTACGCGGCGCCCGAGGCCGTCGACCGGGCGATCGCGCGGCTCGTCGGCGCGCCGGCGCCAGCACCCGCGCCTGCCGCCGGCCAAGAGGGCGCATGAGCCTGCGCTCTGCTGCAGCAGACGGGGTGAGCTAGCTAAGGTCGGGGGGCGCGTCCGCGCGCGGCGGGGTGACGCGGACTCCTCGCTGCGCAGGCCCAGCGCCGGGAACCTCCGGCGATCGAGGCTGTCTAGAGCAGCGTGCTCGGCACAGATAAGGGGGCGACCTGGGGCCGGCGGCTGCGGGTTCTCCTCGGCCTCGCGCTGCTCTCGTGCCGCGGCCCGGACGCCCCGGGGCCGCCGCTCGACGGGGCGACGCTGCTGCCGGGCTTCGACCCCGCGGCGCTCGTCGAAGGGCTGCCGCCGCGGGTCGGCGAGGCGCCGCCGCTCGCC
>JAGQIT010001440.1 GCA_020431135.1 Myxococcales bacterium
AAGATCCCGGGCTCGTCGCCGGTGGCGATGATCGTCTCGAAGGCGGCGATCGGCGTGCCGACGATGTCGGCGCCGCGGACGAGCTCGTCGGGGCGGCCGTCGGGCCACACGCGGTAGACCATCAGCGGCAGCACCTTGAACGCCTGCGGGCCGCTGCGGTCGGTGATCGTGTAGCCGCCCTGGATGTCGGTGAACCACAGCCCGTAGGGTTTTCCCTGGCGCTTGACCTCGGCGATCAGCTCGGCCCGCAGCTTGCGCTCGGGGATCGTCTTGCGGCTCGAGACGATCAGGTTGCCCTGGCGGGCGACGACTTGGTTGCCGCGCTCGCGCCGGCCGTGGCCGTTGCTCTTGCGGAAGGGGAGCACCGGCGAGCGCCCGAGGAGGAAGCCGCGCAGCTTGCCCTTCTCGACGAGGACCGTCTTCTGCGCCCTCACGCCCTCGTCGTCGACGTAGTAGTGGCCGCTCAGCGGCTGGCCGTCGAGGAGGGCGACCGTCGGGTCGTCGATCATGTCGAGGAAGGCCGGCAGCACCTTCTGGCCGAGCATGTCGGCGAAGGTCTGGCCCTCGAGGTCGTCCTTTTGCCGGTGGCCCTCGAGGCGGTGGCCGAAGACCTCGTGGAAGAAGACGCCGGCGGCCCGCCCCGAGAGCACCGCCGGGCCGATGTAGGGCTCGGCGAGCGGCGCCTCGCGCAGCTCCAGGAGCTCGCGGCGCAGGCGGGCGGCGGTGTCGCTGAGCTCGCCGAGGCTCGGGAGCTGGTCGGGGCTGTGGACCTCGAAGTTCTCGAAGCGCTCGAGCACCTGGCCGTCGTCGGCCTGGGTCTCGGCGGTGAGCATGATCCGCAGGCGCGCGGTCGAGCTCTGGATCTTCGTGCCCTCGGAGTTGACGAAGGTGCGGTTGTCGACCGTGACCAGGAAGACGACGGTGCTCTCGAAGACCAGCGGGTCGTCGCCGAGTATCGCCGAGACCTCGCGGATCTTCGGCTCCCAGGCGGCGCTGAGCGCCTCGAGGTCGAGCTCCTGCGGCGGCTCGATGTGGACGAGCGGCTTCTCGGCGGAGAAGTCGGGGCTGACCTCGTCGTCCTCCTGCGAGCGCAGCTGCTCGGCGTTCTCGGCCATGCTCAGGGCGTCGACGGCGTCGCGGTACTGGCCCTCGGTGATCACCCACAGCGCCTGGGCGAGGGCGAGCGGGTCGTCGCTGACGCTCACCGGCAGGCCGCTGCCGAGGCCGTTGCCCGGGCCGTAGTTGCCGCCCTGCGTGTGGCCGTTGTCGAGCATCGGCGAGCCGACGCGGACGTCGACGTCGACGGTGCGGTCGCCGTCGACGCGGCTGCGGATCACCTGGCCGCCCTCGGCCTCGAGCCACAGCGCCTCGCGGGCGACGAGGTCGTAGGCGAGGAAGTAGGCCGGCTCCTCGACCTCGTCGCTCGACAGCGCCGCGAGGTTGCGGGCGACCTCCTGCTCGAGGATCGCGATCGCCGCGGTCGGCTCGCCGATCGCCGCCTTCGGCCGCTCCATCGTCGGCGCCGCGCCGCCGCTCCCCTTGCGCGGCACTCGACCGCCAGGGATCGTCGTGTCGGTCGGCGTCGTCCGGCAGCCGGTGAAGGTCGGCGCGAGGCCGGCGACGACGAGGCCGCTGAGGGCGAGCGCGACCTTGAGGCCGCCGCCTCTCGAGCTCCTCCGCCAGCGCCGCCGCATGCCCATCTCCGGTCCTCTGACGCTCAGCGCGGGAGCTCGATCTGCGGGCGCTTGCGCGCCGCCTGGCGCTGCTTGCTGCGCGCCCGGAAGAGGGTGATGATCCTGCCGACGACCTGGACGACGGCCGAGCCGCTCGC
>JAGQIT010001441.1 GCA_020431135.1 Myxococcales bacterium
GGCTTCGGCGGCCACCTCTTCCAGGCGTTCCAGCGCAGCCACAGTGCCTTCTTGACCGACGTCCGCGACACCGTAGACCTCCTGCGCCGGGTCGAGGACGATATCAACGTGGAGGTCCGTGAGCTCTACCCCGACGCCGAGCTCCCGACCTTCGCCTGCTCCGAGCCGATCCTCGGCGACCTGATCCTCGAGTACCGATCGACGCGCGGGCTCGCCGACCTCGCGGCCGGCCTCCTCGACGCCACGATCGCCCACTTCGGCGAGTCGATCGCCGTCGAGCGCCAGGACCTCTCGGGCGGCCAAAACACCCACGTCGTCTTCACGCTGCGGCGGGCCTAGCGGGAGCGGAGCCGCAGATGGACACGCTCGAAGCCCTCCAGCGCCGCCTCAAGCGAGAGCAGCGCGCGCGCGCCGAGGCCGAGCGCTACGCCGAGGAGAAGACCCGCGCCCTCTTCGAGGCCAACCAGGAGCTCGAGGCGATCAAGGGCGAGCTCGAGGCGCTCGTCGACGCCCGGACCGCCGAGCTCGCTGAGGCCCGTGACCTCGCCGTCGAGGCCAACGAGGCCAAGTCGGCGTTCGTCGCCAACCTCAGCCACGAGCTGCGGACGCCGCTCAACGCGATCATCGGCTACGGCGAGATGCTCGGCGAGGATCTCCGCGCCCTCGAGCTCGAGGACCTCGCCCACGACGCCCTGCGGATCCTCAGCGCCGGCAACTACCTGATGGTCCTGATAAGCGACCTCCTCGATCTCGAGAAGATCGAGTCCGGCGAGCTCAACCTCAACCTCGAGGAGGTCGAGATCGAGCCGCTCCTGAGCTCCGTCGGCGACCTCATCCGCCCGCAGGTCGAGGCCAACCGCAACCGCCTCGAGCTCGAGATCTCCGACACGGCGACTACCGTCCGCACGGACAGCACGCGCCTGCGCCAGATCCTCCACAACCTCCTGAGCAACGCCAGCAAGTTCACCCACGACGGCCTGATCCGCGTCGAGTCGTTCCCGGAGCTGCGCGGCGAGGCGCTCTTCCTGATCATCGAGGTCAAGGACACGGGCATCGGCATCGCCGCCGAGGACCTCCCGCGGATCTTCAAGCGCTTCGCCCAGGCCAACCCGTCGATCGCCCGCAGCTTCGGCGGCACCGGCCTCGGCCTCGCCCTCACCCGCCGCCTGTGCCAGCGCCTCGGCGGCGACATAAGCGTCGCGTCGAAGCTCGGCAGCGGCTCGCGCTTCCGCTTCTGGCTGCCGCTCGATCCGCCGCTGAGCCTCTAGGAGGCCGCGCGGGTGGCTCAGTAGTCGTCGACCCAGTCGGCGATCGGCTGGCCCTTGGCGCAGTGCTCGGCGAGGAGGCGCGCGCACTTGGCCTCGCTCATCCCCGGATAGAAGCCGCGCTGGGCCTCGAGGACGTCGGGATCCGGCTCCTCGTGGGCGTCGTCGCCGGGGGCGAGGGCGCGGACGAAGAGGTTCGGCCCCTCGCCGCAGCGGCCGAAGCAGTTGTAGTCGATCACCGTGCAGCGCCGCCTGAGGTCGTCGTCGCCGGCGATCGTCCGCTCGACGAGCTCCTTTAGGAGCTCGCTCTCGTAGGTCACGCCGCAGCTCGGGCCGTCGCAGA
>JAGQIT010001442.1 GCA_020431135.1 Myxococcales bacterium
GTCGAGCGCCGCCTTCGCGGCGCTGTCCGAAGGGCCAGGTCGGCGCAGGCGGACGCTGCGCTCGCCGACCGCCTCGACGGTGAACACGGCCGCGAGGGCGTCGGCGTCGGCGAGGAGCCACGGGGCCCAGCGCTCGTAGAGGAGGGTCGGCGCGCCGCGGAGGTCGCGGCGGATCTCGAGGTCGAGGTCGGGGTAGAGCGTCCGCAGGAGCGCGCCGTCGTAGACGACCTCCTCGCGCAGGTAGCCGCCGATCGTCCGCCGCCGGCGCAGCGCCCCGCCGCCGCGGATCTCGACGGTGTCGCCGGTCTCGGCCTCGGTGAAGGCGCCGGTCGGCGCGGCCGCGCGGGCGCGGTCGATGAGGTCGCGGGCTTCCGGGGTGATCGAGCCGGCGCCGGCGCGGGCGCTGGCGGCGACGAGGCGCTCGTGCTCGCGGTCGATCGTCGCCTCGAAGAGCGCCGGGACGAAGGCGCTGAGGTCGTCGAGGCGGACGTCGCCCGAGTAGTTGAGCGCCTGCGGGTAGGGGCGCTGGATCGCGTTGCCGTAGTAGTGGCCGCGAGAGAGGCCGCGGGCGCCGAAGAGCGCGCCTGTGACGGTCGGGCCGCGGGTGCGTCGGCGCCGGCTCTCGGAGGCCTCGGCGCGCTTGAAGGAGAGGCTGTCGGCGAGCTCCTCGGTCGCCTGGATCTCGTCGACGGCGGCCGCGGGCGCGTCGACGTCGCTCGACGGCGCGGCGAGGTTCGACATCGACGTGGCCTTCGCCTGGTCGCGGGCGTCGGCGCGGCCGAGGAGGCTGCCGCCGCTGAGGCCGATGGTCCCCGCCCCGAAGCCGCCGCCGCCGCGGCCGGTGCCGACGAGGCCGAGGCCGCCGAGGCCGATGGTCCCCTCCTCCTGGAGCCCCCACCACGTCTGCTGGTTGGCGTAGGCGCTCGGGTCGGCGAGGAGCTCGAGGGGGCTGCGGTGGACGTAGGCGCCGCGGCGGATGTCGCCGAGGTGGCCGCTCGGCTCGACGCGCACGGGGATCGACTTCGGCGCGGCGTAGGGCGCCCAGGTCGCGCTCGGCCGCTTGAGGTCGAAGCGCTTGGCCATCGCCTCGCTCTCGACGACGAGGAGCGACGTGAAGGGGGTGACGAGGAAGTTGGCGAGGCCGAGCTCGGTGATCGCCTCGCGGTGGGCCTCGGGGTCGTCGGCGAGGAGCGCGGCGATCCGCGCGCGCGCCCACAGCGGGTCGACATAGCCGGCGTCGTCCTGAGCTGGCGGCAGGGCCAGGCGCTGCTGGAAGGGCGCGCCCGCGAGGCTGCCGCGGACGTGGAGCGCGGCCGGGGCCTTGCTCGAGGTCGCCGTGACGATCACCGCCTCGCCGTCGCTCAGCGTGCGGGTGTCGAGGTCGACGGGGCCGACGTCGAGGACCTGGCCGTCGCCGTCGACGAGGTCGACCTCGACGTCGACGAGGCGCGGCGTGGCGATCGCGGCGACGAGGTCGCGGGCCCGCCAGGCGAGGTCCTCACCCGCGTCGATCAGCGTCGTCATCCCGCCGGTCGCCTCGGCGAGGGCCGTCAGCGCCGGCATGTCGATCGGGTCGCCGAGGGCCGCGGCGATCACCGGGACGCCCTCGCCGGCGCTGTCGATCAGGCGGCGGACGCTCTGGTCGTCGCCGTGGACGACGCCGTCGCCGAGGTAGAGGATCACGGGGGCCTCGGCCGCATGGTCGCCCTTGTCGGCGTCGCTGAGGATCGTGGACGCGCGGGCGAGGGCGCCGGCGAGGTCGGTCGCGCCGACGTGGTCGCCGCCCTCGCGCTTGGCCCAGGCGCGGACCTGGGCCGGGTCGATCTCGCCGACCGGGCGCAGCGGCCCGAGCTCGCGCAGCGCCGTGTCGAAGGCGATCACCGTGAAGCGATCGTCGCCGTCGATCGCCCGCAGGAGGTGGGCGAGGAGGCGCTCCTGCGCCGCGAGCTCGCCGGCGTCGCGCGACGCCGAGGTGTCGTAGAGGATCACCCAGCGGCGCGGCGTCGCCTCGGCCGCGGCGCCGAGCTCCGGGCGCCCGCGGAGCAGCCAGCGATCGCCGTCGCGGGCGGCGTGGGTCGCCGGGGCCTCGCCCGCGGGGGCGACCTCGAGGAGGAGATCGTCGCCCAGGACCACCTGTTCATCGCGCCAGGTGCCGACGAGGCCGCCGGCGCCGGCCTCGACCGCGAGCGGGTGCGACGACGAGCGCAGCGTCCAGCCGTCGGCGCCGCGGACCTCGACCTTGAGGTTGACCGCGCCGACCGGCTGATCGAGCTCGGGCAGCGGCACGCGCAGGCTCTGGGCGCCGTAGAGCTCGTCCAGGGGCTCGACGTACGAGAGGAAGAGGCGCTTTTGCTGGCGGCCCGGCAGCGGGAACACGCGGATGCGGAACTCGTTGCCGGCCATCTGCTCGAGGAGCGCCGGGTCGCGGCGCTGGTAGACGATCGACTCGAAGATCGTCCGCCCGCGCTGGCGCTCGACGATCCCGCCCTCCATCAGGGTGCCGTCGACGTACATCGCCAGCCGCGAGATCGCGGCGTCGCTCGGCAGCGGGAACGAGTAGAAGCCCTCGAGGGTCCGCTGCGACGGGTTGAAGAAGGTCTGGTCGATGGTCGTCCGGGCGACGCCGTCCTCGATGACGACGTCGACGTCGAGGCGGCGGA
>JAGQIT010001443.1 GCA_020431135.1 Myxococcales bacterium
CACCTGGCGCGAGGTCCTCGGCCCGCTCGGCGCCCGCGGTCGGGTCGTCGCCTTCGATCGCCCGGCCTTCGGCCTGTCGGCGCGGCCGTTGCCGCCCGCCGGCGCCCGCGACTTCCCGAGCGGCGACGATCCCTACGGCGCCGCCGCCCAGGTCGCGCAGACGATCGCCCTGATGGACGCCCTCGCCATCGACCGCGCCGTCCTCGTCGGCTCGTCAGCGGGCGGCACCCTGGCCCTGCGCGTCGCCCTCGCCCGCCCCGAGCGCGTCCGCGCCCTCGTTCTCCTCGCCCCTGCGGTCTACACCGGCGGCCCGCCGCCGTGGTTCGCGCCGCTCCTGCGCACGCCGCAGCTCCGGCGGATCGGCCCGCTCCTCCTCCGCGGCCTGGCCGAGCGCGCCGACGCCTTCACCGAGGCGGCCTGGCACGACCCCGGGCGCGTCGACGCCGCGATCGCCCGCGGCTACGCCCGCGCCCTCGAGGTCGACGACTGGGATCGGGCGCTGTGGCGCTACACCCTCGCGTTCTCCGGCAACGACGACCTCCCGCCGCGCCTCGCCGACCTCGACCTGCCGATCCTGGTGATCGCCGGCGACGACGATCGCGTCGTCCCCACCGCCGAGAGCGAGCGCCTCGCCGACGCCCTGCCGAGCGCCGAGCTGGTGGTGATCGGCGCGTGCGGGCACCTCCCGCACGAGGAGTGCCCGGCGCCGACCCTGGCGGCGATCGACGGCTTCCTCGACCGCCTCGAGTAGGAACGACCGCCGCCGGCCGAAGGTCGAATCCGCGCAGGCGCGGCGGCGCGGACCTATGCTAGCGTTGCCGGGCACGTGGCCGCCGGGGAGAGCGACGCCGACGCGCGTAGGGACGACGCGCTCTTCGGTGAGACGATCACCGGAGTCGACACCGGGGACGGCTCGAGCTTCGCCATGGATCGCACGGTCGCGCCGACGACCGAGCCCCTCGCCCTCGACCGGACGATCGCCGTCGCACCCGACGCGGCGACCGAGCAGACCGACGCGGGCGGGCGCTCGCCGGCCCGCGGGATCGCGACGACCCAAGGCGGCCTCGACTTCGAGGCGACGATGGCCGCGGCGCCCGAGGAGCCGGACTCGAGCGCCGCGATCTCGGGGCACGAGCGCACGCCCCCCGTCTCGCTGCGCGCCGCGGCGGCCGCCGCCTTCGGCGTCGACGATCGGACGCCGCCGGCCGCGACGCGCCCGTCGTCGGGGGCCTGGTTGGAGCCGCGAGCGGGCGCCCCGACGCTCCGCCTCGGCCGCTACGTCGTCCTCGAGCCGCTCGGCGAGGGCGGCATGGGCATCGTCTACGCGGCCTACGACCCCGAGCTCGACCGCAAGGTCGCGATCAAGCTGATCCGCTCGGCCCACGCCGGCGACGAGGCCCGCCTCCGCCTCCTCCGCGAGGCCCAGGCGATGGCCAAGCTCTCGCACCCCAACGTCGTCGCGGTCTACGACGTCGGCACGTTCGAGGGCCAGGTCTTCGTCGCCATGGAGCTGATCCACGGCGAGACCCTCGGCGACTGGTTTAAGGACCACGAGCGGAGCTGGCGCGAGATCGTCGTGAAGTTCATCGCCGCCGGTCGCGGCCTCGCGGCGGCCCACGACGCCGGCCTCATCCACCGCGACTTCAAGCCCGACAACGTCCTGCTCGACGACGACGGCGCGGTCAAGGTCACCGACTTCGGCCTCGCCCGCGTCGACACCCAGGGCGTCGCCCTCGACGACGAGCGCCGCCGCCGGATCGCCGTCGGCGACGGCGGCACCCTCGACCTCCAGCTGACACGCGCCGGCGCGATCATGGGGACGCCGGCCTTCATGGCGCCGGAGCAGCACCGGGGCGCCGCCGCCGACGCGCGCAGCGATCAATTCGCCTTCTGCGTCGCCCTCTACCAGGCGCTCTACGGTCAGCTCCCGTTCCCGGCGACGACCCTCTTCGAGCTCGTCGACGCGGTCACCGAGGGGCGGATCGCGGAGCCGCCACCGGCGCGGCGGGCGAAGGTCCCAGCCTGGCTCCACCGCGCCCTCGTCCGCGGCCTCGCCACCGATCCCGAGCGGCGCTGGCCGTCGATCCACGCCCTCCTCGCCGAGCTCAGCCGCGATCGCCAGCGCGCCCGCCGGTGGCTCGCCTTCGGCGGCGTCGCGGCGATCGTCGGCGTCGCGGCGGCCCTCGTCGCCGGCGGCGACGACCCGGACCTGTGCACCGGCGGACGCACCGAGCTCGCCGGGATCTGGGACGAGGCGAGCGCCCGCGAGGTCGACCACGCCCTGCGGGCGACGGGCCTGAGCTACGCCGACGCCACCGCCGACAAGGTCGCCGCCGCCCTCGACACCCAGACCAAGGCGTGGGTCGAGGCCTTCACCGCCGCCTGCCTCGCGCGCCACCGCAGCGAGCTCTCGGACGAGCTCTACGACCTCGAGCTCGCCTGCCTCTACCGCCGCCGCGACGAGCTCGCCGCCCGCGTCGACGTGCTCCGCGAGGCCGACGCCGAGGTCGTCGAGCGCGCCCT
>JAGQIT010000165.1:0-490 GCA_020431135.1 Myxococcales bacterium
ATGACGATCCAGTGCTTCTGGAACATGAAGCCCTACTGGCGGCTGCTGTGGAGCGACGAGGGGCTCTTCTTGATGGAGCAGGCGCGCGAGCGCCTCGGGCGGACGGCGCTCAGCGGCTGGAGCCCGGAGACCGGCTTCTACGACTGGTGGGCCGTCGCCAAGTTCTTCGGCAGCAAGTACTCGTTCCTCTTCTTCAAGGGCTCGCCCGAGTTCGTCGTCGCCTACATGTACGCGTTCGCCGGCGTTCTCCTGCTCTACGCGGCGGGCGTCGCCACGCGGATCACCGGCGTCATCGCCATGGTGATGATGGTGTCGGTCTACAACCGCAACGCCGTCTACCTCGAGGGGACCGACGTCGTTTACAAGGTCTTCTGGTTCATCCTGATCTTCGCCAGGACGGGCCACGCCTGGAGCTTCGACAACTGGCTGCGGTGCAAGATCCTCCGCGCCCGCGGCAAGCTCCAGGAGCGCGGCGAGCCGCCGGATCCGA
>JAGQIT010000165.1:583-2674 GCA_020431135.1 Myxococcales bacterium
GGCTCGGTGTGGGCCCAGGGCGACGCGCTCTACTACGCCCTCAACATGGATCACTTCTACCGCTTCGAGGTCTACACCCAGCAGATCTCAGCGACCTTCTCGACGACGATCTTCAAGTGGATGACCTACGTCACCCACTGGTGGGAGATGTGCTTCGCCGCGGCGGCCCTCGGGATGATCCTCAAGTTCGGCCTCGAGCACCGCGACGAGGACTGGTACCGCGACATGGAGCGCCGGCGCTGGCGCGTCTGGCTCGGCCGCCTCGCCCTCGTCGGCGCCTACGTCCTGCTCTACAGGATCACCGTCGAGGCCTACCCCTACTGCATCGACATCGGCAAGAGCCCGGACCAGGCGAAGGTCGCCGCCCGCGTCGCCGCCGGCCTCGGCGCGATCCACGTCGTCTACCTCGTCTACATCCCGCTGGCGATCGCCGCGTGGTTCGGCCTGCGGCGCTGGCCGATCCGCCTGTGGCGCGAGCGCAAGGTCGGCCGGGTGACGATCCCGAGCGTCCGCCTCGACCAGGCGTGGATCCACCGGTGGTTCCTCGGCCGGCGGACCTGGCTGGGCCTCGGCTTCTGCTTCCACGGGATCCTCATCCTCTTCATGAACATCGGCATGTTCCCCTTCATCATGCTGATGACCTACGCGGCGTGGGTGAGGGGCGAGGAGTTCGCGGCCGCCGGCCGCTGGCTCCTCCGCCAGCTCCGCAAGGTCGGGGCGCTCGCCTGGATGGCGCCGCCGCGCGCCGATCCGCTGATGGACGCGGCCCAGCCGGAGTCGACGGTGCCGCTGCGCGGGAGCCGGCTCCCGGACGCCTTCGTGCTCCTCTCCGGGGCGATCGGCGTCGGCCTCGTCGCCTACCGCGCGAGCGCCGAGAGCCTCGATAAGGAGCTCCTCGAGGACTACGTCTACTACTGGATCGGCGCGACCTTCATGGTCGCCGCGGTCTTCCGCTTCGTCGGCCGCAGGGGCGCGTCGATCGAGCTGTGGCGCGGCGGCCCGGCGCTCGCCTACGGGACCCTCGGGCGCACCCTCGCCCTCGCGGCGGTCCTCTGGCACAGCGGCTCGGTCGCCATGACCCTCTTCCCGAGCTACCCGGTCTTCAAGTGGCGCGGGCAGGCGCGGGCGATCTTCACCAAGTACACGTCGCGCACCCAGACCAGCCAGAGCTGGCGGATGTTCGCCCCGAACCCGCCGCGGGCCAACTCGTTCATGAAGACCGTCGTCGTCGAGCCCGACGGCGACCGCTGGGATCTGCGCAACAACTCCTACACCTACCGCCCCTTCCCGTGGATCTGGAACGACCGCATGCGCAAGATGCACCGGCGGATGATCGGCAAGGGCAAGTGGTACCTGAAGTACTGGACCGCCTACCACTGCCGCGAGTGGCTCCTCGAGCGCGGCGTCTACCCGACGAAGATCGACGTCTACAAGATCGTCACGCGGATCCCGTCGCCGGAGCAGGTGGCGAAGAGGGGCTGGTACAAGCCGCGCGAGCTGCCGGCCAAGGAGACCCTCGTCGAGACCCACCGCTGCCCGGCGGAGGGCCTGCCGCTCTACATGAAGGAGCGCTACGGCCTCGCGATCACCGAGGAGGACCTCAAGCGCGAGGAGGACGAGGCCGAGCGCCAGGAGCGGTCCTACGAGAACCGGCGCAAGGCCTGGGATCGCCGCCGCGACTTCGGCGGGCCGGGGCCGAAGACGCCGAGCGTGCCCGGGACGATCGCGCGCAAGGTCAAGATGAAGCTCCCGCGCGAGGCCCGTCGCGGTGGCTAAGGAGGGGCGGTCGCTCGCGGCGACCCTCCTCCACTCGCCGCCGACGCGCGCGGCGGAGACCGTCGCCGGCGGCGGCTGGGCCTACGGGCCCGTCGGGATCGCCCTCGTCAGCCTCTTCATCGCCTACCACGCGCTGGCGCTGCTCCTCCACGTGACCCCGAACGGCGGCCTCGGCCGCGAGGCGAAGGACACCCTCGGCCAGGCGCTGAAGGTCCGCGCCTACATCCAGGCGACGTCGAACATCCAGAGCTGGTCGATGTTCGCGCCCAACCCCTTCCGCGAGAACATCTTCGTCCGCGTCCTCGTCGAGGACGC
>JAGQIT010001444.1 GCA_020431135.1 Myxococcales bacterium
TCCTGGTGATCGGCGCCCTCAGCCAGCCCTCCGCCCAGGTCGAGCCCGAGGCGCCGACGCCCCTCGAGCTCGACGAGGAGGCGGCGATCGAGCACCTCGCGGCGGCGATCCGCCTGCAGACGGTCGCCGCCGAGAACCAAGCCGACCTCCGCGGCGAGCCCTTCCGCGCGGCCCACGACCTCCTGCTCCGCGCCTACCCCTGCCTCCACCGGGCGATGAAGCGCGAGGTCGTCGCCGACTACAGCCTCCTCTACACCTGGGAGGGCAGCGATCCCGCGCGCGCGCCGGGGCTCTTCATCGCCCACCTCGACGTCGTCCCGGTCGAGAACCCCGAGGCGTGGGCGCACCCGCCGTGGGCCGGCGAGGTCGCCGACGGGCAGATCTGGGGCCGCGGCGCCCACGACGACAAGGGCGGCGCCGTGGCGATCCTCGAGGCCGCCGAGGCGCTCTGCGCCGGCGGCTTCGCGCCGTCGCGGACCCTCTACTTCGCCGTCGGCCACGACGAGGAGGTCGCCAGCGTCGGCGCCAAGGCGATCGCCGCCCTCCTCCGCGAGCGCGGCGTCCGGGCCGAGTTCGCGGTCGACGAGGGCATGATCATCACCCGCGCCATCTTCCCCGAGCTCGATCCGGTGGCGCTGATCGGCGTCGCTGAGAAGGGGTTCGTCTCGGTCGAGCTCCGCGTCACGGTCGCCGACGGCCACTCGTCGATGCCGCCGCTGGAGAGCGCCCCGGGGATCCTCGCAGCCGGCCTCGCGCGCCTCGAGGCCGACCCCTTCCCCTTCGAGCTGCGCCCGCCCGTGCGCGCGCTGCTGACGACCCTGGCGCCGGAGTTCCCCTTCGGGAAGCGCGTCCTCCTCAGCAACCTCTGGCTGACCGAGCGCCTCGTCGTCGGCACCCTCGCAAAGGCCGATCGCAGCCGCGCGCTCCTCCACACGACGACCGCGATCACCCAGGTCCGCGCCGGGATCAAGGAGAACTCCCTCGCCCGCGAGGCGACGGCGACCGTCAACTTCAGGATCCTCCCCGGCGACAGCGTCGACGCGGTCGTCGCCCGCACGCGCGAGGTCCTCGACGATCCGCGGATCGAGGTGACGATCCGCGAGGTCGCGACGCCGAGCGAGCCGTCAGCGATCTCGGCGACCGACAGCCCGGCCTACGAAGCCCTCGCGTCGGCCGTCCGCGGCGTCCGCCCGGACGCCCTCGTCACCCCCGCGCTGATGATCGCCCGCACCGACTCGATCCACTACAGCGACCTCGTGGAGGACATCTACCGCTTCCGGCCGATCCTCCTCGACGCCGCCGAGATCGCCGGGATCCACGGCACGGACGAGCACATCCACGCGGCGGCGCTGGTCGACGCGATCCGGATCTACGCCGAGTTCCTCCGGCGGATCGCCGGACCTGCGTGACCCTCCGGACAGCGCCCGCTGCACGCGACGCGAGCCGGCTGACAGTCCGGGTCGACGCCGACTGCTAGCCTGCGCCGATGACCGACGCACCCTCCGACGATCGCGCGGGCCGCTGCCTCTGCGGCGCCGTCCGCTTCACCGCCCGCGGCGTCCAGCCGGCGATCTCCGCCTGTCACTGCGACATGTGCCGCCGCTGGTCGAGCGGCCCCTTCTTCGCGGTCCCCTGCGCGCGCTTCGAGGTCGGCCGCGGCGAGGCCCTGCAGGTCCGCGAGACCTCCGCGTGGGCCGAGCGCGGCTTCTGCCGCGAGTGCGGCTCGGGGATCTTCTACAGGATCACCGCCGACGGCCCGCACCGCGGCGCGACCAACGTTTCCCTCGGGGCGCTCGACGATCAATCGGGCCTCCACGTCGCCCGCGAGTGGTACATCGACCGGCGCCCCGACGCCTACGAGCTCGTCGGCGACGACCACGAGAAGATCACCGCGGCACAGGTCGCGGAGATGTTCGGCGTCTAGCGGCCGCGACTTCGCGGCCTCTCGCTCGCAAGGGTCGGCCGTGTTTGCGCCGGGGGTGCGCAGCGGCGCCGCGAGTGCAGCAAGGGCCGACGAAGTCGGTCGCACGCGAGACCGCCCACGAGGAGCGTGTCCGACTTCTCGGCGCGCGCCCTCACACAGCGCTCGCTCTGGACGGCCGCCGGGCTCGACCCCAACTCCGCCTCCGCGCTCGCGATCGAACGCTCCGCGAGAACGCCCGCGGCCCGCACCTCTTGGCCGCGGACGCCGGGGAGGGCCATCATGGTCCTGCGTCGACCGCAGGGAGGCCGCGTGTCCCGAGAACCCGAGGAGGAGTACACCCGAGAGAGCTGGTGGTCCATCCGCCGCCGCCTCCTCAAGCTGTGGCCCGGCGTCAGCGCGGAGCGGGTGCACATGGTCCTGCGCGCCGCGTCCGAGAGCGGCACGCCGGGCGTTCAGCCGCTGCTCGAGCGGGCGATCGAGCTCGGCGGGAAGGAGGCCGCCGACCTCCTGATGGTCCCCGTCGCCGACACCTTCCCCTTCCCGGACTACCGCGATCGACCGAGCACCGTCCTCGCGCTGAACGCCCTGATCCGCGCCGGAGGCGACCCGACCCCCGCGCTGCCGGCGTTGGCTCAGGCGCTCGGCGATCGCCACTGCGCCGCCGGTGCGATTGGCACCCTGCGTCGAGCGGCGATCGCCGGCTTCGACCTGGAGCCGCTCCGCGCCGTCCTCGAGGCGACCGACGACGACAGCGGCGAGCTGCACACGGTGCGCCGCCTGGCGTTCATGGAGCGGCCTGATCGCAAGGACACCCTGGCCCGACTCGCGCAGGTGTACGCCAACCAGCGCGTCGCCAACCTCCGCGAGGGCATCGGCCTCGTCGAGGAGCTCCTCGGGTCCCCCGAGCCCGCGACGCGTGACGTGGGCGACAGCGTCCTGGCCGGGCTGCTCGCCGCGGAGCGCGACCTCTACCGCTGCTGGATCGCCCTGCTCCCGGCGCTCCGCCACTTCCTCGCCCGCGGCACCGCGACGCAGCGAAGGCAGGCGCTCCGCGCCCTCGACCAATTTCGCTACACCCCGAAGTACGCCGTCGGCCTCACCAAGCGCCAGGCCTCGAAGCAGGCCTTGCCGACCCTCACGGCGCTGCTCGTCGACGTCGCGCCGCTGCTGGCGACCGACGCCGCAGGGGAGGCCGCCGCGGTCATCCTCCAATTCACGGAGCTCGGCGCCGCGGCCGAGGGCGTCGTCGAGGCGCTGAACCAAGCCCTCACCCACGCCGACGACCAGGTGCGCAGCGCCTGCTCGCAGGCCCTCAGCCTGCACCTCGCTCGGACCGGAGCGGAGGAGACGCTGCCGAAGGGCGTGAGCTGGCGACGCAGCTTCGCGACCACGGACGACCCCCTCCGCCCCGCCGAGAAGCCCGCCCGCTGCGCCCGCTGCGGTGAGCTGGCGGCGCGCACGATCTACGAGCACAACGACGGCGCGCAGTTCTACTCCACGACGACCTGGGAGACCCGCTGCGCGGCCTGCGGAGTGTACGCGGTGCACGTCTTCCAGGCCCCGGGCTAGCGAGGCGCGCCGTCCCCCGACGCGCGCCCGTTGTAGGCTCCCGGGCGTGAGCGACGAGGCGACAACCCCCACCCCGACGACGGAGAACGCAGGCGAAGCGACGCGGACCGAGCGCGACTCCATGGGCGCGGTCGAGGTCCCGGCGCGGCGGATGTGGGGGGCGCAGACCGAGCGCTCGCGCGAGAACTTCCCGATCGGCGTCGATCGCTTCCGCTGGACGCGGCCGCTGATCCGCGCCCTCGGCCTCGTCAAGGGCGCCGCCGCCGAGCCCAACGCGGCGCTCGGCGAGCTCGACCCGCGCCTCGCCGCGGCGATCGCCGCGGCCGCGGCCCAGGTCGCCGACGGCCGCTGGGACGGCGAGTTCCCGCTCGTGGTCTTTCAGACAGGCTCGGGGACGCAGAGCAACATGAACGCCAACGAGGTGATC
>JAGQIT010001445.1 GCA_020431135.1 Myxococcales bacterium
GTCTCCAAGATCAACACGGTGACGATGATGGAGGAGGGGCGCTACATCACCCGCCCCGACGGCAGCGGCAACCCCTCGCGGACCTCGGTGTCGTTCGGCGGCGACGTGGCCGTCGCCAACCGCCACGGCGGCCTGACGAAGATCTACGCGCGCCCCGAGGACTGCGTCGAGTCGAACGGGATGCCGGGGATCCAGACCTCGCAGGGCGGCGACGACGTCCTCCCGTGGGGCGTCGAGGAGTGCGTCGCCTGGTACACCGAATTCCCGGCGACGAACCAACGCCCGGTCGCCTACACCCAGGGCCGCCTCAACCCCGCGACCTGCAAGTACGAGGACACAAAGGTGTGGACCGTGACGAGCGCGACCCCGGGCCTGCCGGGCACGGGCGGCCCGGGCGGCGTCATCGCCTACCGGGTCAACGGCGACAGCGGCGAGATCGAGGACACGGTCGACATCCCGGAGTTCGACGGCAGCCAGCTCGGGGCCTACGGCGGCGCCGTCGATCCCTTCGGCAACCTGTGGTTCGTGCCGATGGGCTCGCTCCTGTTCGGCACCAAGTACCTCGCCAAGGTCGACGGCGTCGACCTCTCGTACGAGCTCTACGAGATGCCGCCGAACGTCAACAGCTACGGCGTCACGGTCGATCAGAGCGGCCGCGTGTGGGTGTCGAGCACCCTCGGCCTCGGCGCCGCGCGCTTCGACCCGGCGACCGAGAAGTGGGGGATCGTCCCCGAGCAGCTCCTTAGCACCGGCGGCATCGCGCAGGCCAAGAACGGCCCGGTCTGGGTTGCGACCGGCAACCCGGCGGGCGCGGTGGCGATCGATCCGAACGGCCTCGGGATCCTCACCAGCGTCGAGGTCCCGGGCGGCGACGGCGTCAAGGGCGTCGGCGTCGATCACTACGGCTACCTGTGGCTGGTCAACGACAAGGCCTACCGCCTCGACCCGAACGACGACTGGAGCTACGAGGTGTACGGCGGCCTCACGGGCCCCTACACCTACTCCGATATGACAGGCTTCGCGCTCAAGAACACGAGCTGCGATCCCGCGGAGTAGACGCGGACCTCTCCGCTCCTAACGCAGTTCTCGCGCGCTCCTGCGCGGCTCCCAACCGCCGACTCGGGTACCCTAGGAAGAGGGGTATTTCGGGTGGGCGAGGACGCGAGGGTCAGCCAATCGACGCGCGCGAGCGCCGACCTCGACAGCGAGGCGCGGACGCGGGTGGCGACCGACGAGCGCGCGACTCAGACCTCGGGCCCGCTGGTCGCTCCGCTCGCCGATCTGATCAAGGCGAGGCTGCGCCAAGGGGCAGGTGACCGCGTCGGCCGCTACGTGATCCTCCGCCTCCTCGGCGAGGGCGGCATGGGCACGGTCTTCGCGGCCTACGACGAGGAGCTCGACCGCAAGGTCGCGATCAAGCTCCTGCGCCCGGTCCGCGACCCGGGCGTCGACCACAGCTGGCTGCTCAGCGAGGCCAAGGCGATGGCCCGGCTCTCGCACCCCAACGTCGT
>JAGQIT010001446.1 GCA_020431135.1 Myxococcales bacterium
CCACAGGCCCATGCCGCAGCCGATGTCGTTGCCGACGAGGTGCGGGTAGAGGCGCCCGTCGGTGATGTAGGCCGCGCCGATCGGCGAGTCCTTGCCGGGGTGGAGGTCAGGCATGCCGATCGCCGCGCGCATGCCCCGGAGGCCCGCGGTGCGCTCGAGCTGGGCGACGGCCTCGCCCTCGATCCACGAGCCCTCGCCGGCGATCACCCGGACCTCGGCGGGGTCGCGGCGCTCGCCCTCTTCGCCGCGGTCGTCCTGGTTGTTGTGGTCGCGATCGTTCATCGCTCTCTCCTCAGCGGCGCCGCCGCTTCGCCCCGCGCTCGCCGGTCTTCACGGTCTCCCGCGCGATCCGCCGGAGCTCGCGCTTGCCGAGGCGACGGGTGCGGACGGCGTAGCGCCCCGCGTCGCCGTAGAAGCGCCGGAGCTCGCGCTCAATGTGCCAGAGCGAGCGCAGCGACGCGAGGGTCCGCCCGAGGAGCACGTCATAGCTCCGCTCGAGCGCCGGCCAGCTCTCCGGGACCGCCGCGAACTCGACCCCGACCCACTCGCCGTCGATCCGGCAGTAGCTCAGGCTCGGATCGACGTCGACGCGGTCCTCGGCGCGCAGCGGCGGCTTCGGCTTCGGCGGCTCCGGGATCCGGCGGACGAGCCCCGTCCGCGGGCAGACGTAGAGGCGACGCAGCCGCCGCGGGCGCAGCGGCACGGCGCCGCCGTAGCCCGTCCGCGTCCAGGGGACGCCGTCGACGAGGTCGACGTGGCGGGCGACGATGTCGTCGATGTGCTGGAGCACATGGAGCTGGACGGCGCTCGTCGCCCGAATCCGCTGGCGGATCTCCGAGTAGACCTTGTCCCAGGGGCGCCCGGCCTGGGCCTCGATGTAGCGCCGCAGCGGCGCGAGGTTCTCGTTGAGCGCCTTCGTCCGACGCTCCCGCATCCGCCCCTGCGTCGGCGCGGACTCGGGGTCGAGGCGCACCCGCATCCGCGCGCGCCCGCCCTGAGGCCCGTACGACCCGCCGCAGCGCGGCCGCTCGACGATCACCTTGTGCATGTCTTCGCGCATCACTCTCCTCCGGGCGCCGCCCTTCAACGTTCGGGGCGGCGCGGCGATTCAACCCGCAGAGCCCGTCGAGGTCGCAGACCGCGACGAACCCCGCCGTTCGCTCGCTGGGCGGATCACAGGCCGCGGAGGGGGTGCACCTCGACGTCGAGGCGCACGTCACCTGTCCGCGGTCCGGGGCTTTGCGCGAGCCTCTCCTCGGCTCACGGCGCCCTCGTTCCCGGCGAAGCTAGCGGTTCGATTGCGTTCAGCGACACATGGTGATCACGAAGCGAGGCAGGGATACGGGCAATCGACGCGCCTGTCAAGCGGCCCTGTGACCCATCCTCGCGCTTCGCTCACCTGCACCATCGACCAGGCCGTCGTGACGGCGTCTTTCCGGCGCCTCGCGTGGCGCTCGACCTCCACCGCCGCGGCGACGGGCGCACCTCTCCCCACTTCCGACGCGCGCAACTCGGTGCCAGCACCTCCTCCGCGCGAGCGCGCGGCCACGCGAGCGGCTCAGCGACGACGCGACCGCGCGTCGCTCAGGCGGCTGAGCCACCAGATCCCGAGGCCGCCGACGACGACCGTCGGCAGGAGCCACGCGAGGCCGATCTCTCCCCAGTCGACGGCGCCCTCGGCCGCGCGCGCGCGGTAGAGGCTGACGGCGACGGCGAGGCCGACGACCGCCGCGACCGCGCCGACGATCGCCAGGCCGCGCGCGGCGATCGGCGCGACCTCGGCGGTGTGC
>JAGQIT010001447.1 GCA_020431135.1 Myxococcales bacterium
CCGCCATCGCCCCGGTGAACGCGCCTTTGACGTGGCCGAAGAGCTCGCTCTCCACCAGTCCTTCGGGCAAGGCGCCGCAGTCGAGGGCGACGAAGGGCCCCTTGCGGCGGGCGCTGTGCTCGTGGATCGCCTGCGCCGACAGCTCCTTGCCGGTGCCCGTCTCGCCCTCGAGGAGCACCGTCACCTCGCTCTCGGCCGCCCGCTCGAGGACCGCGAAGAGCTCGCGCATCGCCAGGCTCTCGCCGACCAGCTCGCCGAGGCGCCGGCGCTCGCTCGGCGGCAGGACGAGCCCCTCGGGCTGCGGCTGGATGCGGATGTAGGTGGTGCCGAGGCGGAGCGTCGCGCCGGCGTCGACGGTCGCCGTGGTGATCGCCGCGCCGTTGAAGAGCGTGCCGTTCTTCGACCCGAGGTCGCGGAGCTCGAAGCGCCCGCCGGCCGCGCGCAGCTCGAGGTGGCGCCGCGACACCCGCGGGTCGCGGAGGACGAGGTCGCAGCTCGGGTCGCCGCCGAGGACGATCGGCGCGGCCCCGAGGGCGACGGCGCGGCCCATGTCGGCGCCGTCGATGACGACCACCTGCGCCCGCGTCGGGCGGCCGCGCGCCGCCGAGTGCTCGGGGTGCTCGTGGGCGATGGTGGCGATGGTGGCGGTCGAGTCGATGGGGCCATCGTAGCTCGGATCGCGCGGGCGCTCGGGGCATCCCTGTGTCGCTCCGCGAGGGGGCACCGCAGGCGCTCTTCGTCGTGACGACGCCGCGGTGTGGCTGGGCGGCCGAGGCGGACGCGGCGTCGAGGCTGCTGTGCTACGCGCGGTGAGCCGACGCGGACGCGCCGCGCTCCGAAACTCGGCGAGAACGCGGCGTGGCGGCGCGCTCGAGGCGGACGCCGAGCTTCGGCGGGTCGGCGCCGCGAGGGCGCGCACGGACCCGACGAGACGCGCCGCGGTCACCCGACGATCACAAACGCGCGAGCGCTGCCCGTCCGCGCCGCCGTCACGCGCTCGCGCGGCGGCCCGCGTTCGCCTCGGCTATCCTCCGGGGGTGCGGCCGCTCCGGCAGCTCGGTCCCTACCGGATCGTCCGTCGCCTCGGCGCCGGCGGGATGGCCGAGGTCCACCTCGCGCGGCGCTACGGCGCCAGCGGCTGGGAGAAGGCGGTCGCGCTCAAGCTCCTCCGCGAGGAGCACCGCGGGCGCGCCGACCTCGAGCGCCTCCTCCTGGCCGAGGCGCGCCTCGGGGCCCGCTTCGCCCACCCCGGCCTCGTCGGCGTCCACGACCTCGGCCTCGCCGGCGGCGACTACTACGTGTGCATGGACTACATCGACGGCGGCGACCTCCGGGCGCTCTGCGCCCGCCGCCCGCTGCCGCGGCCGCTCGCCCTCTACGTCGGCGAGCAGCTCGCGGCGACGCTCGCCTACGTCCACGCCCTCGCCGGCGACGACGGCCGCCCCCTCGGCCTCGTCCACCGCGACGTCAGCCCGGGCAACGTCCTGCTCTCGCGGGCAGGTGCGGTCAAGCTCAGCGACTTCGGGATCGCCAAGGCGACCGCCGCCGAGGACCGCACCTTCGGCCGCCTGCGCAAGGGCAAGTACGCCTACATGGCGCCGGAGCAGCTCGCCGGCGAGCCCCTGAGCGGCGCCGCCGACATCTTCGCCCTCGGCGTCACGCTCCACGAGCTCCTCCTCGGCCGCCGCCCCTTCGACCGCCCGAGCGACGGCCCGCTGCAGACGATGGCGGCGACCCGAGCCGCCGAGCTCGGCCCCGATCACGACTTCGGCGACCTCGGCGACGCCCTCGCCGAGCTCCTCCGCTGCGCCCTCGCCCGCGACCCGCAGGAGCATGGCGCCGGCGCGCGGGCGCTGGCGCGGGCGCTCCAGACGGTTCGCCGACAGCACGCGCCGGCCGGCGTTCTCGAGCTCGGCGAGTGGGTCCGCGACGCCGCCGGCGAGCCGGCCCCCGAAGAAGACCCGGCGGCGACCGGCGGCGCCCGGCTGACGACCGAGACCCTCGGCATGGACGAGATCAGCGTCGACCTCGAGGACATCGACTGAGGCGAGCGACC
>JAGQIT010001448.1 GCA_020431135.1 Myxococcales bacterium
CCTCGCGCCACTCGACCTTGCGCCTGGCTACATAGGTCAGCTCACGCACTGGCGGCCTCCTCTCGCGCGCTCTCCTCGAACCACTCGAGGGCCTGCTCCCACAGCGGCCGGGCGCTTCTACGGAAGTAGCCCATATGTCCGATCGGCCCGGTCTCGCCGGGCGCGACCTCGACGCGCTCGATCGCGGCGCGGGGATAGGCGTTGATGACGAAGGCGTCACGCGACTGCGGCGGGGCCCAGGCGTCGTCGACCGACGTGACCGCCAAGATCGGCAGCTCGACGCCCGCGCAGGCCTCCCTCAGCTCGGGGTGCGCGGGGTCGTCGAGGAAGTAGTGAGGGTAGCGACACCACCGCCGCCACTGGCGGTAGACGTCGAGCGGGAGGTCCTCGCCCATGCCGAGGCGGCTCCAGGCGAGGTATCCGCGCCAGCGGACGAGCACCGGCAGGATCACCTCCCAGAGGGCGCGCACGCGGAGCTGCTCGAGCGGCCGCATCCAGCCGTGCCAGCCGGCACCGACCGCGCACACCCAGCAGGCGTCGAGGCGGTCGTGGTTGGGGAGCAGACCGAGCGCGTGGCCGCCGAAGGAGTGCGCGGCGAGGAGGAGCGGCGCGTCGGCGGGGACGCTGTCGATCGCCGCCGCGAGGTCGAGCCGGGCCCAGTCGAGGAACGAGGCCTCGAAGCCCGCGAGCGACCCCCTGCGCGAGCGCCCGATCCCGCGGTAGTCGAGGGTCAGGGTCTCGTAGCCGCGCTCCGCGGCGAAGGCGGCGAAGCGGGCGTAGAAGCCCTGCGGCACGCCCGTCGCGCCGGCGACGACGATGCGGCCGCGCAGCCGCCTGGCCGCCGGGAAGCGGGTCGCGCTGAGTTCATAGCCGTCGGCCGCGCGGAGCGTCAGGGGCTGTGGGGTGGTCTCGCGCATCGCGTCTCCTTTCTTAACGATCGTTAAGTTAACAACCATTAGCCAAAGAACCAACGCCCTGTCAAGCTGGGATAATCTCGCTCGGCTCACGGAGACCATGCGCTACTCGAAGGAACACGCGGAGCAGACGCGCCAGCGGCTGCTCAAGGAGGGGGCGCGCCAGGTCAAGGAGCGGGGGATCGCCGGCGCTAGCGTCCACACGATCGCCCGCGCGGTCGGCCTCTCGGGGCCCGCGATCTACTCGCACTTCGAGTCAAAAGGCGGCCTGCTCCGGGCGCTCGTCGGCGAGGAGCTCGCCGCGACCGCGCGCCGCTTCCTCGACGCGCGGGCGACGTTCGCCCAGGCGCTCGCCGGCTACCTGAGCCTCGGACACGTCCGCGCGCCGGCGAAGGGCTGCGCGCTCCCGGCGATCACCAACGACGTCGCCCGCGCCGACGACGGGCTCCGGGATGCCTTTCAGGGCGGCTTCGAGGAGATCGTCGACGCCCTCGCGGAGAAGCTCGACGGCCAGCGCGAGCTCTCTCTCGGCGTGCTTGCGACTTCCGTCGGCGCCGTCGCCCTCGCCCGCGCCCTCCCGGACGACGCCCGCGCGCAGGAGCTGCTGACGGCGGCGAAGCGGCTCGTCGAGCAGGCGCTCGCCGCTCGTGGGCTCGAGGTCGAACCCGCTCCTCGCGCGGGCGGCGAGGACCGCTGAGAGCCGCGCTCGGCGGGCGCGCTGCACGACGGGCGCCCGCCTCCTGGCCGTCTCCTGTGAGGATTCGTCACGCGAGCGTCGGCGCCCGCGGTGCGCGTGAGCGCGCCCGCGAATCTGGTCTTGCAACCATATAGAACATGTTCTAGTTCTCTGAAACCAGTTCTAGAGGAGAGCGCCGATGCTTGAAGCCGTACTCGATCGAGTCTCGCCGCGGGGTCCCTACCCGGGGCCGCGCCCCTGGCCGATCGTCGGTCAGACCCTGGACTTCGCCCGCCACGGGATCATGGGCGTCCTCGAGGAGAGCTGGCGGCGCTACGGCGACTTCTTCCGCCTGACCGCGGGCGACCGGGCGATGTTCGTGACGATGCGCCCCGAGGACATCGAGACGATCCTCATCCGCGAGCGCGAGAAGTTCGTCAAGGACACGGTCTACGAGCAGGTCCGCCTCCTCTTCGGCAACGGCCTCGTGACGAGCGAGGGCGAGGTCTGGCGGCGCCAGCGGAGGATCGCCCAGCCGCCGATGGTC
>JAGQIT010001449.1 GCA_020431135.1 Myxococcales bacterium
TCGACACCTGCCCGGTGTGCTTCGGCGTCTGGCTCGACCAGGACGAGATCGACGTCCTCGGCGACGTCGACATCGACCCCGCCTTCCTCAAGACGCTCGTCGGTCAGTCGGCGAACCGCATGTGCCCGCGGGGCCACGGCTTCATGAACGAGCACGTGATCCCGGAGCTGCTCAAGACTCCGATCGATCGCTGCCCGGTCTGCCGCGGCCTCTGGCTCGACGGCGACGAGCGCTACGCCCTCGCCAAGTCGTCGACGCGCGAGGGCCAGGGCGATCGCAAGGTCGAGCTCGCCAAGCGCGGCCTCATCTGGGCGGCGCAGATCCTCACGCAGCTCCCCGTCGAGGTCGAGAACCCGGCCCGCGGCACCCCGTGGGTCGTCTACGGCCTCGGCGCCGTCCTCATCGGCTGCTACGTCGCCTCGGTGCTCGGCCTCGTCTACGCCCGCGACTTCGCGATGATCGCCGGCCAGATCATCCGCGAGCCGAGCCACGCCTACACGCTCGTCACCCACATCTTCTTCCACGCCGACTGGTACCACCTCCTCGGCAACCTCTACTTCCTCTACGTCTTCGGCGACAACGTCGAGCACATCTACGGCCACCGCCGCTTCCTCCTCCTCTTCCTCGGCGCGGGGCTCGTCGGCGGGGTCGCGCAGTTCGTTCTCACGAAGGCGACGGCGACCCCGGTGATCGGCGCCTCCGGGGCGATCGCCGCGGTCATGGGCGCCTACCTGTGGATCTTCCCGAAGGCTAAGCTCCTCCAGATCGTCCCGATCGTCTACATCCAGCTCAAGATCCCGGCCTGGGTCTACGTCCTCCTGTGGATGGTCGCGCAGGCGGTCTTCGGCTTCTTCTCCGACGCCATGGGGACCGCGTGGTTCAGCCACCTCTTCGGCGCGATCTTCGGCCTGGCGATGACCCCGTGGGTGCTCAGGCGGCGGCGCGCCGAGGTCTCCGAGCGCGTCCGCTTCCGCTCGGCCCGCGCGATCTTCGGCGACCGCCTGGCCAAGCGACCCGATCCGAGCCAAGCCGCCGCCGCGCCGCCGCCGACGCCGACGACCTTCGGGATCCCCAAGGCCTCGACCTCGCAGTCCGGCAAGACGCCGAGCGCGAGCGGCTCCTTCACCCAGGCGGGCGCGCCGACGACCCGCGGCCAGGGGTTCTCCCGCAGGACCCGCGAGCAGGGCGAGCCGCCCAAGTCCCCCTGAGCCTCGCCGTACGACGACGGCGCGCCGGCGCGAGGGGCCGTCGGCGACGCGGCGGCGTTCGACCGCGAGCGACCCCAGAGACCGGAGGACCCGGACTCTCGAGCACCACTCGAGCTGACCGCAGAGACACTTCGCTCGCGGCGGCCGCATCAGGGCGCGCTGTCGGCTATCCTCGACCCATGCGGCTCCGCCTCTCCGCGCTCGCGGCCCTCGGCGCCCTCGCCCTCTCCGGCTGCGCTCCGACCGAGCCGGCCGCCGACCCCCCGCCCAGCCACGCGGCGGCTCACGAGGTGTCCAAAGAGACACCCGCTCCCGCGCCCGTCGCCACCACCGAGCCGCCCTCCCCTCAGCCCTACGTCGCCGATCCCGAGGGCTTCGGGTCGAAGTGCGAGGGCGACGCGGACTGCGGCTGGGACGACGGCTGCGTGCCGACTCTCTGCGTCGGCGCGGCCTTCGCGGCGGCCGAGCCCGCGGCCTGCGACGAGAGCGCGCCGGCCCCCGGCGACTGCCTGTGCCACAGCGGACGCTGCGCCCTCCGCCCGACGAGCGCGCCGCGGCCGAGCGAGCCCGGCTGCAAGGTGAAGCGCTGCGGCCTCGAGCAGGCGGCCGGCCGCTGCGTCGTCGGCGACATGACCGAGGCCAACCGCCTCCCCCGCGACGCCGGCCCCGCCTGCGTATGCGACGAGGCGAGCGATCGCTGCGAATTCCGCTGGATCGACGCGATCCCCTGCGAGAGCGAGCGCGACTGCTGGATAAGCGACGACGCCCCGCGGCGCCCCGTCGCCCGACCGAAGCGCCTGCGAGGCCGCCGCTTCCGCCCGTGCCGCGACGGCGAGCTCGCGCCGGCCTGTCGCCAGGGGCGCTGCACCCTCGCCGCCTACAAGTGCTAGGCACCTGTCTGATCGGTCAGACCGCCGCGCGGCTGACGAGGCGGCGGAATTCCTTCTCGCCGATGACCTCCAGCGCGTGCCCCTGCTCGATCAGCCGCTTCGCCTGCTTGAGCTTGAGGCCCTTGTAGCCGGCGCGCTTGCTCCGCGGCCGCGCCCCCTGGACGAGGACGTCGACGCGCTTGCTCATCGTCCGCGCGACCTCGCCGCCCGCCTGGAGCACCATCACCTCGGCGTCGAAGCGCTTGATCGACATCGTCCCGGCGAACGCGACCGTCTTGCCCGAGAGCGAGGCGACCGCGCCGTGCCGCCGCTCGTCTTCGCCGAGGAGCGCCTCGAGCATCT
>JAGQIT010001450.1 GCA_020431135.1 Myxococcales bacterium
CGCAGAAGCTGAATTGATCCGAGCGCGCGTCGGCGTCGCGGCCCTCGTGCTGCTCCGGCGCCATGTAGGCCGGCGTGCCGACGACCCCCCCGGCGCCGGTGAGGCTGACCTCCGGCGCCTCGGACGACGACCTCATTACAGGTCCTGAAGGCCAGGTTGAGTCGGCGTCCTCGCGGCGCGCGAGGCCGAAGTCGAGGACCCGCGCCCGGCCCTCGCGATCGATGATCGCGTTCGACGGCTTGAAGTCGCGGTGGACGAGCCCGACCCGGTGGGCGGCGAGCAGCCCCTCACCGCACTGGCGGAAGACGTCGAGGATCTCCCGCCAGCCCCGCGGCGCCTCGGCCCGCCAGCGGTCGAGGTCGCNNGCCGCGAACGTACTCCATCGCCAGGTAGGTCCGGCGATCGTCGAGCTCGCCGACGTCGTAGATCTGGACGACGTTGGGGTGGCTGAGCTGCGCCAGGGCCTGGGCCTCGCGCCGCATCCGCGCGCGGGCGACGGCGGTGTACGCCGCGTCCCAGCGGATCAGCTTGATCGCGACCTTGCGGTCGAGCTCCTCGTCGTAGGCCGCGTAGACGACCCCCATGCCGCCGCGCCCGAGCTCGTCGAGGACCCGGAAGCGGCCGATCGACGAGGGCGTCGACGTCGGCTCGTCGGGCTCGCGCCGCTCGAGGCCCGCAGGCTTGCGACCCGCCGCGGCCGCAGCCGACGCCGCGACCCCGCCCCCCGGAGCCAGCGCGAGACCACCCCCCGTCGTCGACACGCTCACCGTGTCCTCCCCCGCGACCACCGGGGGAATCCTACCGCTGTCATCCGCCGAGATCCGCCTCCGCCGCGGAGTCGAGGCCCGCTCAAGCGCTCGCGATCAAGCCGCCGCAGCCGACGCCGAGCGTGCGCAGGCGCCCCGAGCGGCCCGCGGCGCGCGTGCGAGGCTGACGCGGCGCCCGTTGAACATGCACAAACGGACATATCATCGCCAGGCGGCCTCAGCCCCGCAGCCCCTGCGCCGCGCGCCGCGACGCCCGAGAACGTCGGGGCTCGACGGACCGCGACGACCCCCTCTCGCCGCGCCCGCGGCCCTCGACGACGCACCCGCGTGGGGTCCGTCGCCAGGCCCCGCGTCGCCTCCTCGCTGGCGCAGATTCCGCGTGTCGTTCACGCGATCCCGCTTCGACCGCGCCGCCTCCTCGCTCCGCGCGGGCGCGGCGCGTGCACGCTCGTCGCGCTCGAAATCGCGGTTCGTTCGCGGTAGGTTGCCGCGTGCTCCGCAGGCCCCGCGACCGCGCTCGACCTCTCCGCCGCCCGGCGGCGGTCCTCCTCTTCGCGGCCCTCGCGGCCGCCTGCGCCCTCGAGCAGAAGATGGCCGTCGAGGTCATCGACGCGCCGCTGCGCGAGCGCGGCGACGAGCTCAAGGCCAGCAAGGCGCGGCGCGGCGAGCTCCACCTCGGACCCTACGCGATCGTCGACATCGCCCTCGATCGTGTGAAGGACGCCGCGCCCCTCCTCAGCGACACGCAGCCGCGGCCCTCGACCTTCTACAGCCTCGAGTTCGACCTCCGCCGCGACGCCCGGACCTGGCACGCGCGCTGCCTCGCCGAGCGCCGGATCGCCCAGAACATCGACTTCGCCGCGGCCGCCGACGAGAGCCACGACGAGGTCGCCCTCGCCTGCACGCTCCACGACCCGGAGGCGCGCGACTGGTCGCTCAAGGCCGCCGGTGACGTCGGCCGCGGCCTCAACGGCGAGGTCGTCGGCGCCTCCGCGGAGGACGTCGCCTTCAGCGTCGAGGTCCTCGCCCGCCGCCGCTTCTTCCGCGCCGTCGCCCGCGAGCTCCCCTTCCCGGTCGCGCAGCTCCGCCAAGCGAAGGTCGCCGCCGCGGCGATGCTCCTCGACACCCCGGAGCGCGCGTGGCTCGGCCCCGAGCTCAGCGACGCCGGCCGCGAGCTCGCCATAACGGTGCTCGTCGCCCTGCGCCTGCTGCCGCTCGGCGAGGAGCCGCTGCGCGGCTGAGCGCTCGCGCGGGCCCGGCTTGGCCGTGAGCGCGGCCTTCTGCGCCGCCCGTGCTGCGGGGGGTGGTCTTCGAGCGCCACGATCGCGGCGACGCCTGGGACAACACCCTCGGCGAGTCGCGGTGCACCGGCTGCGGCGCGTGCACGCTGCTCGACTACGGCGACTGAGCGAGCGAGCGACGCGACCTCCTTCGCCGAGCGTGGTAGGACGACCGCAGGAGCGACCGATGCCCTACTACGGACACCGCGCCGAATGCGTCCGCCTCGAGGGCGGCACGCCGCCCTACCCCGACCGGCTGCGCGCCGCCTGGTGGGTCTGCACGCTGTGCCGGGCCGACCTCATCCCGGAGTGCGGGATCTGTGGCGCCGTCGCGCCGATCATCGACCGGCAGCCGGGCTTCGTCGGCTACGCCTACGGCAACCGCGGGCTGTGCCCGGCCTGCGTCAAGAAGGTCAAGGCCGCGGGTCCGTGGCGCAAGCGCCGAGCGGCGGCCGTCGCCGCGCGCCGCGACTACCTCTGCGAGCGCTACCCGACGCTCGAGATCGTCAAGGAGACCAGCGCCGTGACCCAGCTCGAGGGCGAGGTCCGCGGTCGTCGGGTCGAGCTCCGCCTGCGGACCAAGACCCGCGAGTACAGCAGCGACCGCTACATCTTCCACGTCGAGCGCGCGCCGACGCTGACAGAGATCCGCGCCGAGGACCTCGGCCTCCCCGAGACGATCGCGACAAACATCGCCCACGGCTCGCCGAGCCTCACCCAAGCCCGGGTGCCGTGGCTGCGCGTCGCCTTCCTCCACCTCGGCAAGCTCGACGTCGGGACGGTGCTCGAGGCGCTCCTCGACCGCGTCGGCGCCGACCCTGCCCCCGCCCCGCCCCCGGCCGACGACCCCGCG
>JAGQIT010000166.1 GCA_020431135.1 Myxococcales bacterium
GCTCGCCGCGTTCGATCCGCTGATGACCCGCAAGAACCTCGAGCAACTGGCGATCGTCGCGCTCCTGAGCGCGCCCCTGGCCGTGGCCCTCGTCGCCCACCGCGACCCGCCGGCGACGGAGCGCCACGCGGGATCGGAGGCTGACGTCGCGCCCGTCGTCGAGGTCGCGCTCGCTGATCTGCTCGCTGCGCCAGAGGAGGGGGAGGAGTCGGTCGCCTGCCCCGCGCCGGAGGTTCTCGCCGCGCCCGCGCCCGCGGTAGCGACCTCGGCGATGCTCCTGGTCCGCGGCGGCGAGCTCGTGCTGAGCACCGCGCCTGACCCCGCCTGGGGGGAGGGGGCGATCCGCAGCCTGCGCCAAGGCGCCCGCTTCAGCGCTCGCCGCCGCGTCGCCGAGGGGCGCCTGCCGCCGGCGCTCGCGGGTCTCATCGGCAGCGACGTCGTCGTCCACGAGCCCGGCGGAGGCACCTGCGTGGCGACCGTCGGCGAGCCCGCGCTCCTCGGCGAGGAATTCGGCGAGCTCTACTGGGAGGAGGACGGCGCGACGCCGGACGTCGATCTCAACGTCCGGGCCCGCGGGCTCCTCGAGGAGCCGCTGGCGCTGGTCGCCGCCCTCGACGGCCCGCGCCCCTGCGGCGACGGGATCGCCTGGCCGGCGGACGCCGCCCCGCCGACGACCTTCGTCCGCGCTCCGCTCCGCATCGACGAGGAGGACGCGCTCCGCGATCGCCTGCGGACGCTGGTCGCCGCCGAGCCCGAGTACGCGGCGCTGCGCCGCGACTACCGCAGCCTGCGCGCCGAGCTCCCGGCCGGCGAGCGGGCGCAGCTCGAGGTCTTCTCCCGCTACGTCGATCGCCGCCTCGAGATCCGCCCCTGGCGCGAGCTCGGGGGCGACCGCCGCCTCGTGGTCGTCGAGCTCCGCGACGACGCCGGCATGTGCGAGGACAGCTTCTACGCCGACGCGCGCTCGACCTGGCTCTACGAGCAGGAAGGCGACGACCTCCGCCGCCTCGACCAGCGCCCCGACTTCGACGTCGAGGTGCTCATCGACGCCGACCACGACGGCGCCCTCGAGTGGCTCTTCACCGTCGAGGGCGTCGGCGACGGCCTCGAGCTCGGCGGCGACGTCGACGGCCTCGAGGAGGGCGCCGGGCTCTATGTCCCCTTCCTCGGCTGCCCGTGCTGAGGGCTGAGGCTGTCCGTGACTTCGCCGCGGGCTCTCGCCTCCGCCCGAGCTGTGCGCCCGGTGCAGCCGTCGATCTCGAGCGCCTCGGTGGCCCTCGAGGCTGTCTTGTGGCGCTGCGCGAGGACCCGACCGCTTCGGTCCTCAGCGGCCGTCAGTGCGGCGCTGTGTGAGGTCCCGACCACCTCGGGGTCTTGCCGCGCGGGCTCAGGGTCAGGCGCACTCGTTGCGGCGCGGAGGGGTCCGCGTCGCCCTGAGCGGAGCCCGCTCGCTGTGCTCTGCGCAGCGAGTCGCATACAATCGAGGCGTGGTCGCCCCCAACGACCCCAGGCGGACGTCACGTCACTCTGGCGGTCCAGCGCGGCCCTCCGGCGGAGGGGGCGCGCTGAGCCCCGCCATGAAGGCGGCCCTAGAGGACACCGTGAGCGCGTCGAGGGCCGACCCCGCCCGCGGACCGTCGACTCCGAGCGCCGCGGAGACGCGGGTCTCCGGGGACCCCGCGGGCGGATCCCGTCATGACCTCATGGGCATGTCCATGGGGTCTTCGTCGCCGCCGCGCGGGGAGGCGCTGGAGAGCGAGACCCTGCGCTCGGACGACGACGTTCTCGGCGAGACGCTTGCCCACGAGTCGATCGTCGACGGCCCGGTCGTCGGCCCCCGCCGCGATCGCATCGGCCGCTACGTCGTCCTGACGAAGCTCGGTCAGGGGGGGATGGGGGCGGTCTACACCGCCTACGACGAAGAGCTCGACCGCCGCGTCGCCCTCAAGCTGGTCCGCGAGTCGGCGAGCTTCGACCCCCTCGGGCACGCCCGGATGCAGCGCGAGGCCCAGGCGATGGCCCGCCTCTCGCACCCGAACGTGGTCCAGATCTACGACGTCGGCGGCCACGACGGCCAGGTCTTCATCGCTATGGAGTATGTCCGCGGCGAGACGCTGCGGGCGTGGCAGGAGGGGCGCGATGCGGCGACCGCCGCGGGCCGGCGGGCGATCCTCGACATGTACATTCAGGCAGGTCGAGGGCTGGCGGCGGCGCACCGCGCGGGGATGGTCCATCGCGACTTCAAGCCGGACAACGTCCTCGTCGGCGCGGACGGCCGCGCGCGCGTCCTCGACTTCGGCCTCGCCGCGTCGATCGGCTACGCCGCGACGTCGACGGTCGTCGGCGCAGGCTCGGCGAGGGTGGCCACGGGCCTCACCCTGACCGGCGCGGTGCTCGGGACCCCGGCGTACATCGCCCCGGAGGTCTTCCGCGCCGAACCGAGTGACGCGCGCACCGATCAATTCTCCTTCTGCGTCGCCCTCTACCGCGC
>JAGQIT010001451.1 GCA_020431135.1 Myxococcales bacterium
TGCCCGCGTCGCTCGGGGCCGGCGCGCGACCGCATGCGCCGGCGGCCAGGGACGCGGCGAGGAGGCGGAGGAGGGCGCGGCGGCTCGGCATGTCGGCGACTCTACCCGACTCGCTTCGCGCTCAGGGGCGCGGCGGCGGCCGCTGACCTCCGCGGCCGACGGGAGGACGCGCGCGAGGAGGCGCCCTGCTGTGCCTCCGCGACCTCACCGGTGAACGCTCGCGCGTCGCGTCGTTGTCGCTGGACATCGGCGTCACCGCGCGACAGTCGGCGCGGCCTCGACTGCGGCGCGCGCTCATCGGGTGAACCTCGCTGAAGGGTCGCGCGCCCTGTTCTTCGAGCTCGTGGAAGAAATGATCGGTTTTTTACGATGTATTTATGTGGAAGATCTGTTCATCGTTGAGCGTCGCCGATCGACGTCTCGCGCGGCGCAGGAACCCTCACCTGCGCACGATGTGCGGCGGTAGGTCGCCGACATCTCCGCCGAAATTGCGTCTCCAACGGGGCCTCGGCGCCTAGATGGGCGCGATGCGGATCGCTAACCTTGAACTCCGGATGTCAGGTTGGATATCGACGCGACCGGGTAGTACGGAGGATAGGCATGGACGCTGAGAGTCGGGCCGATAACGCCATTCCGGTCTCCCGCGACGTCTACTGGGTCGGCTTCTACGAGGAGACGACGCGGCTTCAGTGCAACCCCTACGTGCTCCTCGATCGCGAGGACGTGATCTTCTTCGATCCGGGGTCGATCCCCGACTTCCCGAAGGTCATGCGCAAGGTCCTCGACCTGATCAACCCGCACGACATCAACTGGATCGTCGTCTCGCACCAGGACCCCGACGTCTGCGGCAACCTGGCGGTCGTCGAGGACGTGATCGACAACCCTGAGCTGCGGATCGCCGCGCACACCAACACGGCGCGGCTGATCAACCACCTCGGCCTGCGCTCGCCGATCCACCGCGTCGATCGCAACGGCGATCGCCTGGTCCTCCGCAGCGGCCGGATCCTCGACTTCATCCACCTCCCGTACCTCCACTCGCCGGGGGCGATCGCGACCTTCGATCGCAAGAACGGCTTCCTCTTCAGCGGCGACCTCTTCGGCGCGATCAGCAAGAGCGACGACCTCTTCTCGACCGCCGGCTTCCCCCAGAGCCTCGACTCGTTCCACCAGGCGTACATGCCGAGCAATTCCGTGCTCCGCCGCGGCCTCGCCCGCGTCGAGCGCCTGCCGATCAGCGCCATCTTGCCGCAGCACGGCTCGGTGATCGAGGGGGAGAACGTCCGCGTGGCGATCGAGCACCTGCGCGGGCTCCCCTGCGGCGAGGACTGCCACGAGCCCGGCGATGAATGAGCCGATCCGCAGCGCGGGCGCCCGTCACGTCGCCGAGATCGCGGCGAACAGCCGCGGGCTCATCGAGAAGGCGCTCTACATGCGCTGCCAGAGCTATCTCGCGCACGTGAAGTCGCAGCTCCTGGTCAAGACGATCTACGAGGTCGACGGCCAGCGCCGCCAGCTCAAGCAGAGCAACAGCCGCCTCACCGCCGCGCTCGCCCGGGTCGAGCAGCAGCGCGAGCTGCTCACGGCCGAGGTCGTCCGCCGCGAGCAGGTCGAGCGCACGCTCGAGCGTCAGCGCGAGGTCGCCGACATCCTCCACCGCGGCCTCACCCGCTACCTCATCAGCCGCGAGCTCGAGGCCGCCTTCGATCTGATCCTCAGCGAGATCATGGCGGTGCTCGGCGCCGCGATCGCGGCGGTCGGCGACGTCACCGGCGAGGCGTCGGGCGTCGGGGTCCGCCGGGCGCTCGTCCGCGAGGGCGGCGAGCTCCGGTCGCTCGCCGTCGACGGGCGGATCGACCCGGCGACGCTCGAGGGGCTCTTCGGGGCGCTCGACGTCGACGGCCGCGGGACGATCGGCGGCGGCGACAGCCCGCTCTTGCCCGGGCTGCCGGCGACCGGCGGCGGCCTCCTCCTGCCGATCGTCCGCGGTCCGGACGCGCTCGGCGTCTGCGTCTTCGCCGGCCTCGGGCGACCGGCGTCCGACGACGACCTCGCGCTCCTCGACGGCGTCGCCTCGTCCCTCGGCGCCCTCCTCCTCGCCGACAGCCTCCACCGCCGCGAGCTCGCCCAGCGCGAGCTCGCGGTCAAGGCCAAGGAGGAGGCGGACGCCGCCAACCACAGCAAGAGCCGCCTCCTCGCCAACACGAGCCACGAGCTGCGGACGCCGCTCAACGCGATCACCGGCATGTGCTACGTCCTC
>JAGQIT010001452.1 GCA_020431135.1 Myxococcales bacterium
CTGCGGACGCCGCTCAACGCGATCACCGGCATGTGCTACGTCCTCGGTCAGGGTCCGCTCGAGCCGGGCCTGCGGCGCCACGTCGAGCGCATCGAGGGCGCCAGCCAGACCCTCCTCGACCTCGTCGACGACGTCCTCGACCTGTCGAAGATCGAGGCCGACAAGCTCGTCCTCGACGCCCGGCCCTTCGCCCTCGAGCCGGTCCTGCGCAAGGCGCTGATGATCGCCGAGACCAAGGCCGAGGTGAAGGGGCTCGAGCTCAGCTTCGAGCGCGGGCACGGCCTGCCGACGCGGATCGTCGGCGATCGGATCCGCCTCCTCCAGGTGCTGACCAACCTCCTCGACAACGCGGTCAAGTTCACGCCGGAGGGCCGCGTGAGCCTGCGGATCATGCGGATCATGGCCGACGCCGCGGCGTCGACGGAGGGTCGCGCGGCGCTCCGCTTCGAGGTCGAGGACACGGGCATCGGCATCGACGGCGAGCGGATCGCCGATCTCTTCGACCCCTTCGCCCAGGCGGACGCGACGACGACGCGCCGCTTCGGCGGGACCGGCCTCGGTCTGGCGATCTGTCGCCGCCTCGCCGGCCTGATGGGGGGCTCCTTGACCGCGAGCAGCGAGCTCGGGGTCGGCTCGACCTTCTGCTTCGAGGCGCCCTTCCCGATCGCCGCCGACGAGCGCGAGCCCGGGGCCGCGCGCCGGATCGACCTGCGCGGGATCAGGGTCCTCGTCGTCGAGGACAACGCGATGAACCAGTTCGTCGTCGAGGCGATCCTCAAGAGCGAGGGCGTCGAGGTCGCCGTCGTCGACAGCGGCGCCGCGGCGATCGAGGCGGTCGCCCGCACCGACGGCTTCGACGCGATCCTGATGGACGTGCAGATGCCCGGGATGGACGGCTACGAGGCGACGCGGCGCCTGCGGGCGCTGCCGAAGTCGAGGTCGACGCCGATCCTCGCGATGACGGCGCACGTGCTCCCCTCGGATCAGCGCGCCTGCCTGGCCGCCGGGATGGACGATCACCTCGGCAAGCCGATCCACGTCGACGCCCTGTGCTCAGCGCTCGCGCTGTGGACCGGGCGGGCGGGCGCCGAGGCGCCGCGACCGGCATCCCAGGTCGCCGACGCGCCGCCGAAGGGGATCGACCTCGACGCCGCGGTGGCCCAGCTCGGCGGCGACGCGGCGCTCCTCGAGCGCGTGCTCGGCCGCTTCATCCGCACCTACGCCGACGCGGGCGAGCGCCTGCGCCTGCTGCTCGACGGGGGCGAGCTCGCGGCCGCGCGGGCGCTTCTCCACGATCTTCGATCGGTCCTCGGATCGATCGGCGCGGTCGACCTCCGGTGCGCGGCGGCGGGTCTGCACGAGCGCCTGCGCGAGGACGGCGTGGCCGTCGACGCGGAGCTCTCGGCCCAGGCCGCGGAGCTCGCCGGCGGCCTGGCGGCGCTCCGCGAGTGGCTCGCGGCGTCGGGGCGCGGCTAGGCCGGGGTCTGGGGGCTCGTCGCGCGCTCGCTGGCCAGCGGCTGGATCGGCAGGTCGTCGAAGGCGGCCGCGATCGCGGCCGCGTGGCGCTCGGCGGAGCGCTCGCGGAAGAAGTAGCCGAGGTGCAGGCGGACGCGCTGGTCGTCGGCGGCGGCGAGCGAGGGCGTCTCCTCGGTCGTGCGCAGGAGGTCGACGACGTAGCCGAAGCCGCGGCCGAGGCGGACGCGGAGGACCTCGAGGCGCTCGGCCTCGCGGAGGTTGAATTGGTCGACGCGGCGCAGCGTCAGCGCGGGCAGCCCGGCGGCGGCGCTGAGCGCCCAGCGCAGGCGGACGCGGCTGTAGTCGCGGTCGATCTCGAGGCGGCGGCGGAAGAGCGCCGGGGCGAAGATGATCGTGTAGAGCACCGCGAGGATCAGGAGCAGCGCCCAGTCGAGGCCGGCGATGACGAAGGCGATCGTCGCCATGAAGGCGATCGGCGAGACCAGGAGGTAGATCGTAGCGAAGGTCGTGAGGGCCTCGTAGACCTCGAGGCTGCCGCGGCGGCTGCGGAGGAACATCGCGGGGATCCTAGCAGCGGCGGCCGCGTCTCTGCGCGGCGGCGCCACGAGAGCGCGACATATGTCGCTGAGGTCAGGTGCGCGGTGAACTCGCGAGCGCCGCGGCGCTGCGCCTCGCGTTCTTTGTCGCGGGGGCGACTGGACAATCGGCGCGCGGGCGCGCGGCGTCGTGCGCCGCGGCGGGGCGAGGACGCGCCGCTCCCCGTCGCAGCCAGGACGCGGCTAGTCGCGGCCAGGATCGAGGGCGAGGCGGAGGCGCTCCGTGTCGCGGCCGAGGTCGCCGCCGCGGATCGTCGGCAGCTCGATCGGCGTCGCGCGGCGGTGCTGCGCGCGGCGGTGGAGGTAGATCCGGTAGTGGTAGCCGTGCGCTCCGGCGATCGCCTGGTCGAAGAGGTAGTCCTGGCGGAAGATCGGGTGCTCGGCGAAGTGGTCGTCGGTCCGGTAGGGGCCGCGCTGCTCGTGGACGGACCTCGAGACGAGGACGACGGCGTCGGGGCGCTCGCGGAGGATGGCGTCGACCCAGCGCTTGCGGTGACGGGCGAAGCGGCGGGTGAAGGCGCGGTCGTTGAGGCCGAAGGCGTCGGCGATCGGGTTGGGGAGGACGTAGCCGATGACGCCGACGTCGCCGACCGCGACCCGGGCCTCGCGGGTGAGGGCCTCGCCGAGGGCGGCGGCGACCCGGAGGCGGGCGACGTAGCGCTGGCGGTGGTGCTCGACCTTGCCGAGCGCCTCGGCGACGCCGCTGTGCGGGTTTAGGAGCGACCAGGCGAGCGCGAGGGCGAGGAGGACGACCCCGCGGCGGCGGCTCGCTCGGCTCGGCGGGCCGAGGGCCGCGTCGGCGGCGAAGGCCGCGAGGGCGACGAGCAGCGGTATCACGGGGATGAAGAAGCGGTGGAGGTAGGCGACGGAGGGGGTGACGTCCCAGAGCATCACCAGGTGGAGGAGGGCGAGGGCGGCGGCGATCCGGGCGAAGAGGCCGAGGCGGTGGAGGGGCGCGAGGGCGGCGGCGACGACGAGCGGGCCGGCGCCGTCGACGAGCGCCCAGACCAGCGCGCCCGGGCTCGTCGCCCCGGCCTTGTAGTGGACGGTGTTGGGGAGGAGGTCGCCGAAGGTCGCGATCCGCCAGGCCGTGTAGGCGGCGTAGGGCAGGGCGACGGCGGCGAGCCAGCCCCCACGCGCGCGGACCAGCGCCCGCAGCCCGGCGGCGGCGGAGCCCGCGGCGCGGACGGACTCGATCAGCAGGACGAGGCCGATCACGGCGATCGCCGCGGCGCCCTCGGGGCGGAGGAGGGCGGCGAGGAGCAGCGGCAGCGCCGACGCCAGTTGCAGCCCAGGGCGCGCGGCGCTGACGAGGGCGACGCCGGCGAAGAGCGTCAGCGTGTAGAGGGCGGTCTCGAGGCCGCTCGCCGCCCAGTACCAGAGCGGCGCGTGGACGGCGAGGAGGAGCGCCGCCGCGGTCGCCAGCGCCGGCCGCTTGAGCTCGCGCTGGACGACGGTATAGAGCGCGGGCAGCAGGAGGATCGCCGCGCTGAGGTTGAGCCCGCGGAGGATCGGCAGCGGCGCGAGGTCGAGGCGCAGGGCGAGGCTGGCGAGGAGGAGCTGGAGGAAGTTCGAGTAGCCCTCGACCGGCGGCTCGCCGGGGTTGAAGACGATCCCTTCGCCGGCGCTGAGGTGCCGGGCGTAGCGCAGGGTGATCAGCGCGTCGTCGGTGATGAAGGGGCTGAAGAGCGCGGCGAAGACGATGCCGACGACGAGCACGAGGAGCATCCCGAGCGGTCGCGCGCGGCGATCGCTCAGGCGGGCGCGGAGGCGGTCGAGGAGGCTGCCTTCCCTGGACACCGGCGGATCATACGCTCGCAGGCGCGCGCGACGAGGGTGTGAGAATGCCCGCGAAAAATCGCCGGCACGGGGTCTTTCGCGCGCCGAGATCTGGTGTATAAGTCTCGCCCCGCGGGCCCGTAGCTCAATTGGCAGAGCAAGGGACTCTTAATCCCTGGGTTGTAGGTTCGATTCCTACCGGGCTCACTCCAGACCGCGATCAGACCCCGACGCTTCGGCGCCGGGGTCTCGCTTTTTGGGCCGTCGGTCGTCGGCGCTCGGACGCGCTCACGCGCGACGGCGCAGGCCGAGGCCGGCGCTGAGGACGAGGAGCGCGAGCGCGGGGACGCCCTCACCCCCGCCCGGCGCCCGGCCGTCCGTGAGGGCGCAGGCGCAGCCGCCCTCCCAGGGCTCGAGGCCGACCTGGCCTGAGGTCGCCGAGGAGCCGGTGCTCGTGCCGGTGCCGGTGCCGGTGCCGGTGCCGGTGCCGGTCTCGGTCGCCCCTGGATCGGCGCACGCGTCGTCGGCCTCGACGCAGATCTGCTCGCCGGGGCACAGGAGCGGGCCGCAGATCCCGTCCTGCGCGGCGCCGGCCTGCGTCGCGCAGCGCTCGCAGGGCCCGTCGCAGGGGCCGTTGCAGCACACGCCGTCGACGCAGGAGTTGGTGCACTCGCTGTCGAGGACGCACGGGCTGCCCTGGGCGTAGAGGAGCTCGTACGCCTTGGCGTCGCCGTCGATGCCGGCCATCGTCGCCGGCGCGCCGACGAGGACCCGGCGCCCGCGGGCGGCGATGCTCGTGCCGAGGAGGTTGCCCTGGATCAGGAAGTCGTCGTCGAGGACGAGCCAGGGCGGCCCGTCGGCGACGCCCGGCTCGTTGATCACGTAGGCGACGCCCGAGCCCTCCGCGGGCGCGCCGACGATGAGGGCGCCCTCGGCGAAGGCCACGGACTCGCCGAAGCGCGGGGTCAGGCCCTGGCTCGGCGTGTGGATCGCCAGGAGGTCCCAGTAGTTCGCGCCGTCGTCGCGGTAGACGAGCACCGCCCCCGCGCCGCCGTCGCTGCCGGGCGCGCCGACGGCGAGGAGCCCGTCGTCGGTGAGGGCGAGGGCGTTGCCGAACTCGAGCACCGAGGGGGCGCCGGAGGGCACGAGCGGGGTCGGGTCGAGGGTGAAGGCGCCGGCGACCTCGCGGGCGAAGTACACGGCGCCCTGCGGCGCCTCGACGGGGGAGCCGATCGCCACGAGGTCGCCCGCGCGGGCGAGGGCCGCCCCGAAGTGGCCGCCGACCGGCGGGGCGACGAGGGGCGGCGCGTCGGCGGTCCAGGTCCCGGCGCTGTGGCGGTAGACGAAGACCCGCCCGCGCGCGGCCGGGTAGATCGCGCTGACGAGCAGGGTCTCGCCGTCGGCGCTGAGGTTGAGGGCGCGGCCGAAGCGGGGGAAGACCGGCTGCGTCAGCCCGGCCTCGATGGTCCAGACGTCGTCGACGTCGCGGTAGATGTAGACCGCGTCGTTGCCGAAGGCGCTCACGGCCAGGACGTCGCCCTCGAGGGCGACGCGCGAGCCGAAGCGGATCCCGGCGGCGGGCCCGAAGACCTCGACCTGCGCCGAGAAGCTGTCGTCGCCGATGTCGAAGAGGAGGACCGCGCCGAGGTCGGAGCCGGTCGTCGCCTCGCCGTAGGGCGCGCCGATGGCCGCCCGCTGGGCGCTGATGGCGACGTCGAGCCCGAGCTCGGAGTTCAGCGCCTGGGCGACCGGCCACTGCGGGCTCAGGTAGATCGACCGGCTGCCGCCGAACTCGGCCGCCGCCGCCGGGGCGCTGAGCGAGAGGGCGAGGCCGAGGGCCGCGACGGGGGCGAGCGCGCGGCGGCTCACGGCGTTGCCTCCTCGACCGGGAAGCACAGGCCGCGGGCCTCCCCGTCGGCGCCGCGGATCGTCCGACACTTCTGTCCGCTCGGACATGTGATGTCGGCGTCGCAGTCGAGGACGCAGAGCGCCTCGTCGTCGATCGTCATGCAGCTCGCCGGGGCGTCGCCGTCGAGCGCGGCCGGGCAGGGGTCGTCGCACGCGGGCGCGCAGAAGCCGGGGGCGTCGGCGACGTCGGGGCGGATCACGCAGGCGACGAGGCCGGCGTCGCGGCAGGCCTCGGAGCTCTCGCAGGGCGCGTAGGCGATCGCCTCGCCGCCGTCGAAGCAGGCGAGCTCGCCGAGGCACGCGAGGCCCGCGACGAGGGCGAGGAGCGTCGCCCGCAGGTCACGGCGCTGTGA
>JAGQIT010001453.1 GCA_020431135.1 Myxococcales bacterium
CCGATGTCGTGCAGCAGCGCGCCCAGCATCAGCTCCACGTCGCCGCTGGCGCGCGCCCGGTCAGCGGCCTGCAGCCCGTGGGCGAGCTGGGTCACCGCCTCGCCGATGTAGTCGGCCTCGGCGGCGGCGGCCTCCCACAGCGCGAGCTCGCGATCGACGGCGGGCGGGGCCGCGACCGCGGCCGCGACCTCGCGCTCCGAGAGCTCCGCGCGCGGCTTGAAGAGGGCCTCGAGGGGCCGGTAGGCGGCGCGCAGGCACTCCGAGGCCTGGGCGCGGGCGAGGGCGCGGGCGCAGGCGGAGCGCTCGTGTGGCGGCGGCAGGAGGGCGGGCTCGGGGTAGCAGCGCTCGAGGTAGGCGAGGATCGCCAGCGACTCGACGACCACCAGGCCGTCCGCCTCGACGAGGGTCGGGGCGACGCCGCGGGGGTTGAGCGCGAGGTACTCCGGCGTCCGCGTCTGCTTCGGCGTCGTCATCACCTTGAGGCGGAGCGCGTCGTAGTCGAGGCCCTTCTCGTGGAGGGCGATCATCACCCGCCAGCTCGGGATCGAGCCGTTGACCCAGTAGAGCGCGCGGCGGCCGTTGGCGGCGCTCATCGGTCGACCTCGGCGGCGGCGTCGGCCTCGTCGCGGAGGATCTGGAAGTTGAGGGCGTCGAAGCCGGCGCCGTAGCTCGCCTCCCAGTCGAAGTCGGGGTCGCGGTTCTCGCGGCCGAAGCCCTCGAGCATCGCCGTCGCCTCGTCCAGCGGATCGGCGGGCGGCGGCGCGTCGTCCAGCGCCTCCTCCCGCTTCACCCGCGCGCCCTGGCCGAAGAGGCGGCCGTCGCTCAGGCGGCGGAAGGTGGCGATCGTCCGCATCGTCAGGCTGATCCGCTCGCCGCCGTCGACGCGCTCGTCCTCCCGCTTCTCGCTGTCGGCGCGGCGATCGTGGCGGATCCCGTGGACGAAGCCGCGGTTGGTCTCCCAGCCGAGAACGAAGAGCGAGTTGTGCGGCAGGTGGATCCGCAGCGTCGGGCCGCCGCCCTTGGCCCGCAGCAGCAGGGTCCGGGTCGCGCCGAGGCTGAGGTTGACGATCGCCGAGCCGCGGGCGACGTCGAGGGTCTTGTCGGCGTGCGGGTTGATGAAGCTGTTGCCGTCGGCGTAGCGCTGGATCAGCGCGTGGTTGAGCGGCTGGTCGAGGAACGCCGAGACCTCGCGGCGGATCGCGTCGGCGGTCGGCGTCCAGGCGGCGAGGGCCGGCTGCTCGTCGGCCGGGTGGCGGTAGATCGGCTCGACGCCGCCGGCGATCGTCCCCTGGATCGCGATGCCCCGCGGGACGACGCCGCCCTTGTGGTGCATCGTCCGCCAGTTGACCTCGTCGCGGACGCGGGCGAGGGCCGTGGCGGCGAGCGCCGGCGAGAGCACGCCGTAGTGGATCGCCGAGTCGCCGGCGCCGAGCCCCGTCAGCGACGCCCGGGCCTCGGTCAAGATCGCGGCGCTCGGGCGGACGTCGCCGTACCAGCGGGCGATCGCGTCGAGGCCGTCCCGGAGGCGCCGCGGCGAGGTCGCGCCGACGCAGTCGCTGATCGCCGTGACCGCGTAGCCGAGGAAGAAGGCGTCGGCCGCGGTCGCCCGCACGCAGGTGTTGGCGACGACGCCGCACAGCAGCAGGCGGTCGACGCCGCGGGCCCGCAGGCGGGCGTCGAGGTCGGTGCCCATGAACGCCGAGTAGCGCTCCTTGGTGACGAGGAGGTCGCCCTCGCGGACGAGCCCCTTTAGCGGCGCGAGGAGCTCGGCGGTCGCGCTCCCGGGGGCGCAGCACGGGCGGCCGGCGTGGCCGCTGGCGAGGTGGTCGTCGTTCATCGGCACGCCGGCGAAGGCCTCGCCCGCCGGCCGCGGCGGCCGCATCGGCGCCGGCTTGTCGGCGCGGAGCGGGTACTCGCTGCGCACCCAGACGACCGGCTGCGAGGCGGCCCGAGCCGCGGCGATCATCGCCTCGAGGGGGACGAGGAGGCGCTCGGCGTCGACCGGCTTGCGGAACATCCCCTCCTCCGAGAGGAACTCGCGCTGCATGTCGACGATCACCAGCGCCGCGTTCGAGGGCGCCCCGTGCTGCTCGCTCTCCATCGCCGGAGGATAGCCGGAGACGCGCGTCGTGGCTCCCTCGTCGCCCGCCGGCTCGTCGCGGGTCGCGGGCCGCTGCGCGGGACCACGCGCCCTCCGGCGCCCGCCGGCG
>JAGQIT010000167.1:0-6396 GCA_020431135.1 Myxococcales bacterium
TGGGTCGAGGACGTGGTCGCCGACCGCCAGCGCCGGCGCCGCTACCAGATCGAGATCCGCCGCGGCCGCTGGCACGTCCACACCTTCCGCGGCGGCGCGACGGCGGTCGACCGCACGCGCAGCAGCAAGGGCCAGTCGCAGGGCCTCGCCCCCGGCGACGAGCTGATCGACAGCTACATCGAGTGGGAGGTCGACGAGACCGACGACGGCGGCCACATCCTCGACGACGTCGCCCTCGCCGGGCTCCTCTACTTCGCGCGCAACGCCTCGGTCAGCCTCAAGGGCGTCGGCCGCCTGACGTACGTCAGCGAGCCGCTCGCCCTCCGCGTCCAGGCCGAGCCGCGCCCCGGGTCGGCGACCATCGACCTCCACGCCTTCCTCGAGGAGCCGGTCAGCGGCCGCAAGTTCGAGGTCGACGAGGGCCGGGTGATCGCCGGCGCGCCGACGTGGTTCCTGGTCCCGGACACCGGCGAGCTCTTCCTCGTCCCCGAGACGCCGCCCTGGGTCCTCGCCGCGGTCGCCCGCCAGCCGAAGATCGTCATGGACAGCCGCGTCAGCGCCGACCAGATGGACACGCTCTCCGAGCAGCTGATGACCGTCGGCGTCCCGCGCAAGGACCTCTTCGCGCTCGCCTCGGACTCGCGCGAGATCGACGTGATCATCGCGACGATCGAGGGCGACGCCAGCCGGATCAAGGTCTGCCTCGCCGCCCGCTACCAGGACGTCACCCTCGAGATCCGCGGCGCCGACCCGGAGTCGCCGCGCTACGCCGCGACCCTCGACGGCGGCCACGCCGTCTCCTTCTACCGCGACCTCCAGGGCGAGGCCGACGCGCGCAGGGTGCTCCTGGACCTCGGCCTGCGCTGGGTCGAGGAGGACGACGGCTTCGTCGCCAACCGCGACGCCGCGGTCGAGTTTATGATCGTCGGCATCCCGCTCCTCCCCGAGGCCTGGGACAAGCGCGTGCCGGCGCTGCCGAAGATCCGCTCGAAGTCGCCGACGCCGAAGATCTCGGTGCGCAACCCCGAGGGCTCGGTGCTCGACATCGAGGCGATCGTCGAGGTCGACGGCGTCGACGGCCTGATCTCCTTCCGCGACCTCCTGCGCTGGCTCCACGACGGCCGCCGCTGGGTCACCCTCGCCGACGGCTCGGTCGCCAAGCTCGACCCGAAGATCCTCGAGCCGATCGCCGAGGCGGCCGGCGCCATCGACTTCGACAAGGCCGGCCACGCCGAGATCTCGACCCTCGAGCTCGGCACGCTCTCGCGCCTCCTCACGGCGATGCCGACCGCCGAGGTCGCCAAGGAGGTGAAGCGGCTGATGAAGAACATGACCGGCAAGAAGTCCGGTCGCGCGCCGCGCAAGGCCAAGGCGCTCAACGCCAAGCTCCGCGAGTACCAGCGCTCCGGCTTCGCCTGGCTGTGGCAGCTCCACGAGAACTCGATGACCGGCATCCTCGCCGACGACATGGGCCTCGGCAAGACGGTCCAGGCGATCGCGCTGCTGACCAAGGCCAAGGAGGAGGAGGACGACGCGCCGACGCTGATCGTCTGCCCGACCTCGGTGGTGTCGGTGTGGAAGCAGGAGGTCGCCAAGTGGGCGCCGAGCCTGACGCTGCTGATGTGGCACGGCCCCGACCGCCACGAGAAGCGGCGCCTCCTCAAGAAGACCGACATCACGGTCACGTCGTACGCGCTCCTGCGCCGCGACATCGACGAGCTCAGCAAGATCCCCTTCCGCTACGTGATCCTCGACGAGGCCCAGTACATCAAGAACTGGACGACCTCGACGGCGAAGTCGGCGCGGATGCTCAAGGCGCAGCACCGCCTCGCCCTCACGGGTACGCCGGTCGAGAACCACCTCGCCGACCTCTGGGCGATCTTCGACTTCCTCGCCCCCGGCTTCCTCGGCAAGCTCAGCGAATTCCAGAAGACCTTCGTCCGGCCGATCGAGGACGGCGACCGCGCGGCCCTCGAGGCGCTGCGCGCCCGCATCCGCCCGTTCATCATGCGCCGGCGCAAGGAGGACGTCGCCCAGGAGCTGCCGCCGAAGACCGAGCAGACGCTCTTCGTCCAGATGGGCCGGACCCAGCTCGGCCTCTACAACCGGATCTTGAAGGCGGCCAAGCAGGAGATCATGGGGCGCATCGACGAGGTCGGCGTCGAGAAGTCGCAGATGACGATCCTCGCGGCGCTCACCCGCCTGCGCCAGATCTGCTGCGACCCGAAGCTCCTCGGCCTCCCCGACATGACGACGCTCCCGGGCTCGGCCAAGCTCGACGCCTTCAAGGAGCTGATCGCCGACGCCGTCGGCTCGGGCTCGAAGGTCCTCGTCTTCTCGCAGTTCGTCGAGATGCAGAAGATCCTCGGCGCCGCCCTGGAGGAGCTCGGCGTCGAGTACCTCTGGCTCCACGGCGGGACCAAGAACCGCGAGGAGATGGTCAAGACCTTCCAGTCGAAGTACGGGCCGCCGGTCTTCCTCATCTCGCTCAAGGCCGGCGGCAGCGGCCTCACCCTCACCGAGGCCGACACCGTCATCCACTACGACCCGTGGTGGAACCCGGCCGTCGAGGACCAGGCGACCGACCGCGCCCACCGCATCGGCCAGGAGCGCCCCGTCAACGTCTACCGCCTCGTCTGCGAGGACACCGTCGAGCAGAAGATGGTCGAGCTCGGCCAGCGCAAGCGCGAGGTCGCCGAGGGCGCCCTCGGCCGCGACACCACCGGCGGCAAGAAGCTGACGATGGACGACGTCGAGGCGCTGCTGCGCTCGCCGACCGTCGCCGCCGACTGACGTCTGCCTGCCCGCGGCGCCGCGGCGATCGCCGACGTGCGCCGCGACGTCTCGACCGCGGCACGAGCCCCGGCTCGCGCCGCGCGAGCCGGCAAGCGAGGGCGGCTGCTAGAGTGGCGGCGCCATGGCAGGCCTCAGCAAAGATCCAGCCCTCGACTTCGCCCTCCGCGGCCAGCGCCTCGACGGCGCCGGGCTCTACTACGGCCGCCGCGGTCGCCTCGGCCCGACCGACGCCGCGCGCCTGATGCCGCTGCTGCGCGCGTGGAAGCAGCGCGACCCGTACAAGCGGATGGGGCTGATCCCGCTCATGGAGGGCGGCGCCTACGACGACGGCGAGGCGCACGAGCTCGACGCCCTCCTCGGCGACCGCATGGTCGACCTCTCGGTCGACGACGACGACGTGATCCCGGGGACGCTGCGCTCGTCGATCGATCGCTTCATCGACCGCAAGCGCGAGGCGATGAAGCCCGAGGACGAGGCCGCGCTGCGCGAGCTCGCGGCGCACCACGAGGTCGGGATCGCCGGCCTCCTCGACGGGCCGTGGACCGCCCTGCTCTACCGTGCGCCGACCTTCGGCTACGGCAACGGGACCAAGAGCATCCCCGGCCGCGTCGAGCTGATGTGCGGCCTCGGCATGCGCCCGCGCGAGCTCAAGGGGCTGCCGATGCCGCGCGGCATGAAGCTGTGGAAGAACCCGGGCTGGGCGATCCTCTGCGCCAAGCTCGGCGAGGTCCGGCGCCCGGCGCTGACCGCAGAGATCGCCGTCGAGGACATCCGGCGCGGCGCCGCCGAGGCCCAGGCCGCGGTCGACGAGGCCGCGCAGACGCCGGAGTGGCGGCGCTTCCTGCAGGAGGCCGAGTGGGGCGAGCACGACCTCGAGGTCCAGCTCTACGTCCGCCTCGGCTGAGCGATGACGACCTCCGCCCGTGGAGGAAGCGGCCGCCTCCCGGCGTCGCGCTCCGCAGGCGCTCCGCGGGCTGCTATCGTCGGCGCCCATGGCCGACGCGCAGGCGCAGGCGGAGAACGGACCGCGCCCCGGCGGGCTCGCGCGCGGCACCGCGATCCTCGCGCTCTGGGGCGCGGTCGTCGGCGTTCTCGTCGTCGTCACCGCGATCGCCGTCGCCGTCGTCGACGACCTCAGCGCGGCGCCGCCCTGGCACGACCCGGGCGGCGACGCGAGCAGCCTCGAGGCGCTCGCCGGGCTCGAGGAGCTCACCGAGGACGGCGCCGACCGGGCGCTGCGGATCGCCGGCTCCGGCTCGAACATCCCGCTCACCCGCGAGCTCGCCGAGGCGTTCATGCGCCGGCGCCCGGGCGAGCGGGTGATCGTCTTTGAGAGCGTCGGCTCGACCGGCGGCGTCCGGGCGGCGAGCGACGACGTCGTCGACCTCGGGATGATCTCGCGGCCGCTGCGACCGGCGGAGGAGTCCCTCGGCCTCGTCGTGCTCCCCTACGCCCACGTCGCCGTCGCCGCGGTCGCCAACCTCGACGTCGGCGACGACGCCCTGACGAGCGACGAGCTGATCGCGATCTACGCCGGCGAGCGCAGGCAGTGGAGCGACGGCGCCGCGATCGTCGTCCTCCAGCGCGAGCGCGGCGACTCGAGCCACGCCGCCGTCGACGCGGTCCTCCCGGCCTTCGCCGAGGTCAACGAGCGCGCCTATCGCGAGGAGCGCTGGCGCGTCCTCTACAACGATCGGGCGATGCACGAGGCGCTCGTCAGCACGCCCGGGGCGATCGGCCTCCTCGACGTCGGCGTGACCAAGGTCCGCGCCCTCGCCCTGAAGGTCCTCACCCTCGACGGCGTCCGCCCGACCGAGGCCGACGTCCGCTCGGGGCGCTACCCCTTCACGAAGGAGCTCGCGTTCGTCAGCGGCGACCAGCCGACGGGGCTCGCCCGCGACTTCCTCGACTTCGTCCGCTCGAGCGACGGCCAGGCGCTCATCCGCCAGCAGGGCTACATCCCAGAGGTCCCCCCCGGGCGCGGAGGCGGGCGATGAGCGCGCCAGAGCTGAACGCGACCTCGGGGCCGAACGCGCGCCTCGACCTCCGGCGGACCCTCGGCGCCCGCCTCCTGCCGCTCGCCGTGCTCCTCGCCCTGGTGATCGCCACCGTCGCCCCGCTCGCCTACCTCGCGCTCACCCTCGACGGCCTCCGCGTCACCGCCGAGGCCCGCGCCCACGAGGTCGCCCGCGAGCTCCGCCGCGAGGTCGAGGAGCGGCCGATCCTCTGGCGCTACGGCTCGGCCAAGCTCCTCACCCACCTCGCCGACGTCGCCACCGCGGCCGGCCTCCTGCGGATCGCCGTCGTCGATCGCGACGGCCACCCGCTCGACCTCGAGTTCGACGTCGGCGACAGCACGCGCGCGCTCGAGGTCCCGGCGCTGTGGGAGTCGGCGCCGCTGGTGCTCCACGGCGAGGCGGTCGCCGACGTCTGGGTCGCCGCCGACCCGCGGCCGGCGATCCGCGGCGCCCTCGGCCTCCTCCTCGGCTTCGGGATCCTCGGCCTCGGCCTCGGCGCCCTCGTCTACTGGCTGCCGATGCGGGCGATCGGCCGCGCCGAGGCGCGGATCGGCGGCCTCATCGACCGCCTCGCCCGGGCCCGCGCCGCCCTCGAGGACCTCAACGCCAACCTCGAGAACCAGGTCGCCGAGCGCTCGTCGGAGCTGCGCGCCGCCTACGAGGCGCTGCGCCGCAAGGAGGAGCACCTGCGCGCGCTCTCGGGGCGGGCCGTCGCCCTCCAGGAGGCGGAGCGCCGGGTGATCGCCCGCGAGCTCCACGACTCCGCCGGTCAGGCCCTCACGGCGATCCGCATCCACCTCCAGCTCATCGCCCAGAGCAGCGCCGCCCCCGACGTCGTCGTCCGCCTCGCCGAGAAGACCCAGACGATCACCGACGCGACCCTCGAGGAGATCCGCCGCGCCGTCACGATGCTCGGTCCGGCGATCCTCGACGACGTCGGCCTCGAGGCGGCGATCGAGCGCCTGTGCGACGACCTGCGCGAGGACGGCCGCCTCGAGATCCACGCCGACGTCGACCTCGGCGACGGCGGCCCGCTGACGCCGGCGCTCGAGAGCACGATCTACCGCCTCGTCCAGGAGTCGCTGACGAACATCGCCCGCCACGCCGAGGCGAGCGAGGCGACCGTCGAGCTCGAGGAGGGCGACGCCGGCCTGCGCCTGACGATCACCGACGACGGCCGCGGCTTCGCCGTCGACGAGGCGATCGCCGCGAGCCGCAGCCACGGCCTCGTCGGCATGCGCGAGCGCGTCGAGCTGATCGGCGGCGACCTCGAGATCGTCTCGACCCCCGGCGAGGGCACCTGCGTGTGCGCCCACCTCCCGCGCCTCGCGGTCGCGGCGGACGGCGACGACTCGGCCCTCGTCGTCGCCTAGGACCCTGTCCGAGCGTTCAACGCGTGGCCTTGGGCGGCCGTCGCCGGTCGACCGGCTCGGCGCCGCGAAGACGCCATTTTTTCGCGGCGCCCCGAGCATCGTCGTCAGCCAGGTCGCTCGCACACGAGAACAGGTTTCAACTTCGGGGACAGCTCCGAGCTGGCTCCCCTACACCGTCGAGGAGCCGCATCCGCGTCGAACACTCAGAC
>JAGQIT010000167.1:6474-13702 GCA_020431135.1 Myxococcales bacterium
GCCGCTGTCACGGGGATGTCGCCCTTGCTACCCTCGCCCGGTGACGTCGACGTACCTCCTGACCGCCGCGCTGGTCGCCTCCCTGTCCCCTCCGCCACCTGCGCTGACGACCACCCTCCTGCGCGCGAACGTCGAGGAGCCCGCAGACGACGGGACCGCGGACGTCGTCGCTGCTGAGGACATGGCTGAAGAGACAGGAGATTCCGCGGTCGGCGAGGCCGAGGCCGAGGCCGAGGCGCCGGAGGACGCCCCCAGCGACGGCGCCGAGCAGGCGCCGCCGGGCGAAGAGGGCGCGGCGCCGCCGACCGAGATCACGATCCCGAGCAAGAAGGGGACCGGCGCCCTGATCACCGCCGGCGTCCTCGGCGGCTTCGCGATCAGCATGATGGGGCTTCGCGTCGCCCGGATTAAGCGCTTCTGCACGACCGGCGACATCGACCCGAACACGGAGATCACCGAGGACGACCTCGACCAGATCGCCAACGACGCCGCGAACTGCTTCATCGCCGGGCGCGGCGCCAACGCCGCGCTCTGGGTGTTCCAGGCGGCGCCGAACGCCGCGGCCTACGGCCTCGCCCCCGCCGGAGCGCTGCGCCGCGCCAAGCACGACGCGGCCGTCTCGGTCGCCACCGGCGACGACAGCCGCAACCCGGGGTCGTTCATCGGCGCCGGCGCGGCCCTCCTCGGCGTCGGCGTCACCGGCCGGATCATCGTCGCGGTCCTCCGCATCCGCTCGCTCAACCCGCTGCAGGGCGTCGCCGCCAGCTGCGTCGTCGACGGCTCTACCCTCGCGAGCGACTTCTTCGACTGCTACGGCGATCGCAACGCGATCCTCTACGGCGCCCACCAGCTCACCGCGTCGTCCATCGCCGCCGGCGCCGGGCTCCTGACCTACGGGGTCGCCTACAAGCGCGAGCGCGAGACGATCCGGACGGTCTACGGCCTCGACAAGCAGACCTCCTTCGAGTTCAGCGTCCAGCCCCAGCTCGCGCTGACGTACACCGGCGCGGCGGCGACGCTGCGCTTCTAGCTCGCCACCTGTCTTAACGTACATGCAAGTCGTGCGCCCGCGTACGGCGGGGCTCACGGGGGCTCGCGCGACTCGGACTCGGGACGCGGCGCGCCGACGCGGTCGCGCCGAGGAGGCCGGCGATGCGCGCGCTCAGACGTCGCCGGCGTCGCGCAGCGCCCGACGCCCCGCCTCGCGGTAGCGGGCGACCTTCGCCTCGAGCTCGCTCGCCGTGATCCCGAGCGCGCGGGCGATCGTCGCCGCCGAGGCGCCGGCGAGCACCTCGCCGATCGCCGCCTCGAGCTCGCGCAGCTCGAGCTTCTTGGGCGCCGGCGCGGCCGCGGTCGAGGTGTCGACCGCGAAGCCGAAGAAGCCGGCGAGGTCCGCCCCGCCGCCCGTCGACTGGGCCGTCGCCGCCGTCGGCTCTACGGGCTCGGGCTTGGGCTCGGGGAGGCGCGCCGCCGGATCGCCGAGGAGCACGTAGCCCGCGAGGTCCTGGCGGAGCATCCACAGGTGGCCGCGGCGCTCGGCCGGCGTGTTGGGGTCCGCCTGGCGGACGACGAGCTCGTTGTCGATCTGCGTGAAGTACGAGTAGAGCTGGCGGAAGGCGAGGCCGATCCGCGCCCCCGTGGCCGCCGCGCGGAGGAGCTCAGCGAAGCGCGCCGGCCGGCTCTGGGCCTTGTCGCGGCTGTCGATCCGGCGAAAGGAGTAGGTCCAGGCGAGGTCGACGTGACCGACGAAGCCGAGCGGCCCGTCGGGGTTGGCGAGCGCCGCCTTCGGGACCGCCGCGACGAAGGGCGCCTGGCCCTCCTTCGGCAGCGAGCGCAGCACCTCGGCCGGCGCCGCCGACTGGGCGCCGCTGGCCTGCAGCTCCCTCAGCCAGCGCTCGAACTTGCTCGTGCTCGGCGTCCCCGCCGAGAAGCAGGCGAGCATGAACCAAAGGCCACCCGGGAGGAAGACGCGGTCGCGGAGCTCGTCGCCGGTCAGCGAGCCGCCGCGGCCGAAGCTCATCGCCCCCTGCGCGCGCCGCTGGAGGTCGTAGCTCCGCCAGCCGCGGCGCGGCGCGCCGTCGCCGTGGCTCAGCGAGAAGAGCACCGTCGGCGCCGGGTCGAAGGTCTCGCTGAGGAGCTCACCCGGGTAGGGGTCGTCGCTGCCGAGCGCCTGGAGGTCGACGTCGATCGAGCGGTCGTACTTGAACTTGTCCTCGAGGAGCTTGTAGCTCGGCGCGACCAGCTCCCTGTGACCGACGCTCGTCGAGTCGGTGCCGTCGTGGACCGTGTGCATCAGCAGGCGCCGGCGCGCGCCGTCGGCCGCCCGCTCCTCCCAGCGCAGCGCCTTGTCGACGTAGGCCGCGTAGTCGTCGAGGCTGTCGAAGGCGAGGCGGCCGACGAAGGCGTCGATCGCCTGGACCGCCTGGAGATCGGCGGAGACCTGGTGGAGGTCGCCGAGGACGAGCTGATAGCGCGGCAGGTCGTCGCGGAACTGGGCGCCGGTCTCGAAGACGTTGCGCCGCCAGTCGATCGCCTCGAGCGCGTCCATCCGCGGCGGCACGCGGTAGACGATCGCCTTCGCCCCCTGCTGCTCCTCACGCCGACGGATCAGCGGGCGGATCGCGTCGAGGAGGCGATCGCCCTCGGCCCCCTCCGGCGCGATCACCCCCCAGCGCTGGTGCCTGAGGTCCTCGGGGTGCTCGCGCTCGTTCCACAGGTACTTGGTCTTCGCCTGATCGTTCGGCCGCTGACGCGCGGCCGCGCTGGCGCTCGGCTGGTGCTCGAGGAGCGGCGCGCGGCTCTCGTGGTCGACCAGGAGGAGGCTCCCGGCGGTCTCGTGTTGGTCGCTCATCGCGGGTCGCTCTCCTCTCGTGGCGCGCCGCCGCGCCGCCGCTCAGGCGCCCGCAGGATCACCCCGCGTCGCGGCGGCGCCGAGACGAGGGGTGAAGCCGAGCGAGCGCGCATGGTGTTCTGAGTCCTCGGAATCCCCGCCCCCCGTAGAGCTCCTAGCGCCCGATGAACTCGAGGTGCCGCGGCAGGCAGCGGACCCGCGCGCCGTAGAGCCGCAGGTCCTGCTGATGCGGCGTCGGCGGGAACTGCCAGGTGACGTGGAGGTGGAAGGCGTCGGCGTTGGTGTCGACCGGGTAGCCGATGATCCCGGCGTGGACGAGGTCCTGGCGCCCGCGGGCGCCGCGGCTGCGCATGCGCACGAGCTCGATCACCGTCCGCTTGCGATCGATGCGATCGAGGCGCCCCGAGACGTCACACCCGTCGGCGTCAGAGTGATCGGCGATGTAGAGGTCGACGGCGATGATCGCCCCCCGGTGCGGCGGATAGACCGGCGCGAGGAAGTAGACCGCGCCGCCGGCGTCCTGGCGCCAAGCGCCGGTCTGCGTGTCGTGGACGCCGAGCCCCTGGATGAACGAGCCGAAGTTGATGAAGCGCGGCCCCGGGCTCGTCGGCACGAAGGCCGCCGCCGGGATCGACAGCGCCTCGAGCTCGACGACCGCGAGCGCGGCCCCGTGGATCGGCGAGAGCTCCCCCGCGAGCGCGTCGTCGTCGTCGATCCCCGCGGTCGGCCACGACCAGTGGAGATCGCCGACGTCCGCCGCCGCGCCGCCCTTCGGCCCGCCCTCGAGGTCGTGGATCGACGACGGCGCCGCGAGCTCGTGGGTCGCCTTGCGCACGCAGGCGCCGGCGTCGTCGAAGACGGCGAGGTTGCGGAGGAAGAGGTGGCGCTCCTGGCCGTCGACGCCGTGGCCCTCGGGCGCGCCGACCTGCGGGATGAAGGCGGCGATCCGACCGCCGCGCGTCCGACAGACGACGAGGTTGTCGACCGCGTCGGCGATCGCCACCGACTGCGGGCGGAGGGGGAGGTCGGCGAGGAGTCGTTCGGGGAGCTTGGGAGTCATGGGCCGCGCCGCCGACCATCGTGGCAAGAGGACCGCCGCCGGAGCAAGCGCTCGCGGCGGCCGTCGGCGAGGTCATCGCGCGCACCCCTGCCCTCCATGCCCGCGCCCGCCTCGGTCTGCGGGCCAGCGCGGCGCCGTTTCAGCGGAGCTGCGCCCACGACGGGCGCGGGCTGGCACACGCGCGGCGCGCTCGAAGCCCCTCTCTCGTCGGGCGATCGCGCGAGCCTCCGCGAGACAGAGCGCGCAGGGAGGAGCCGCGAACGCGCACAACCGCGCGCGCCTCCGCCGGCGCTACGCCGACCCGCGCCGCCGACGGAGGAGCCCGAGCGCCAAGAGCATCGCCCCGAAGAGCCCAGTGTCGCGCGGCGCCGTCGCGCAGCCGCAGCCGCGCCCGTCGCCCCCGTCGCTGTCGCCGTCGCCCGCTGCGGAGGTCGCCGAGTCCGCGTCGCCCGTGCCTGCGTCGCCGCCGGTGTTCGCGTCACCGCCGGTCGTCTCCCCCTCCCCGGGCAGCGACGAGGTCGGCACGAAGGTCCCCGGGCGCAGCTCGACGTAGCTGCCGAAGTCGACCCCTGCGGCGGCGCCGAGCGGCCCCGGGGCGGCGCTCGCGAGCAGCCCCGCCGGGACGTCGATCTCGATCCGCGACGCCTGATAGTCCGCGTGCAACCAGATCCGCGGCCGGCCGTCCTCCGTGGTGTCGAGGAAGTCGGCGGCGACCGGCTCCTCGCTCCCCGTCGCGTAGACGCGGACGTTGTCGGCGCCGAGCGGCAGGGTCACGGCCGCCGCGTCGTCCGTCGCCGTCGCCGGCGCGCGCAGCTCGACGTGATCGAGCGCCATCCAATGGCCACCCCAGCCGATCCCATAAAAACCCTCGCGCCAGGCCGGCCACAGCGTCAGGCGATCGATCCGCCGCAGGTCCGGGTTATGGCCGACGAGCGTCCCCAGCGGGACATCGACATTAAAGGGGACCCCGCGCTCCTGGCCGACGCCGATCAGCAATTCCTCCTGCGTGTCGGCGTCGCGCCCGGTGATCTCGAAGTAGAGCTTGCGCTCGTTGCCCGAGGTCACCTTGACGTGGGCGACCGCGTCGACGAAGCGGACCTCGGAGAACACATGCGGCGCGCTCACCTCGCCCGCCGCCGACGCCTCGACGATCGCCGAGGCGAAGCCGCGCAGCCCCGAGGTGTTCTCGACGACGGCGTGGGCGGCGTAGCGCCCGGCCGCGGCGTACGTGTGCGTCAGCGTCACGGCGTCGACGCCCGGCGCGATCGCCTCGCGCGACGCCGTGCCATCACCCCAGAGCACGACCGCGAGGCGATCGAGGGTCGCGCCCTCCCCCTCCGGGTCGTCGATCGTCAGGCGCAGCGACGCCGCGCCGCCCTCCGCCGCCTCCGCCTCGGCCTCCGCCTCGACCCGCGGCGCCTGTCCGAGGAGACATCCATTAAAGCGCGCCCCGTCGGCCGGCTCGCCCGCCAGCGGCACCGCGAGCAGCCGGTAGTCGCTGACCTTCGCGTTGCCCTTGAGGAGCTCGAGGAAGACCGGGCTCGCCGCCTCGAGGAATGCCGCGTCCGGCTCCCCGCCGAGCTGACCGAGGTAGGCGTCGCGATCGACGTCCGGCCACACCGTCGACTCGACCGCGGCGTGGCGCGCCGCGAGGTTCGGCAGCGCGTCGAGGAGGCGCATCAGGCCGATCATCCGCACGCCGTTGAGGCGCGACGCCGGGGCGCTGACGACCCCCTCGGCGTCGGTGATCGCGAAGGGCTCGCCGCTCCAGTCGTAGGGCTGGATCGCCGCGACGTGCTCGCGCCAGCCGACGCAGCCGCGGCCGTGGACGAAGTGATCGAGCGCCGCCAGCGAGCGCGGCCCCCCCTCCGCGCGGTCGGCCGCGATCCCTGTGTGAAAGCCGTTGAGGTGGGCGACCCACGCGTCGAAGAGCTCGCGGCCGAAGTAGCGCAGGCGCTGCTCGGCGGCGCCCTCCATGTTCAGCGGGTGCGCGAGGCCGTTCTCCAGCTCCTCGCGCAGGCCGCCGAGGGCGTTCGGATCGCCGAGGCAGATCGCGAGGTGGTCGCAGGTCTGCGGCGTCGTCAGGCACGGCGACCCCGGCCCGGCGTCGGGGTCGGTGATCAGCGTGATCCCGGCCGCGCGCGTCTCTGGCCCGTAGTTCAGGTTGCAGTTGATCACCGGGAAGCCGACGAAGGACGTGTGGCAGCCGTCGCCGGTGAAGCAGCACTGGTAGCACTCGCCGTCGCCGCAATCGAGCTTGAACACCTGGAAGAGGTCGAGCTTCGAGAAGAGCCCGGCGCGGCTGTCGATGAGCCCCGAGCCAGGGATCGCGCAGTAGATCGCCAAGGCCTCGCAGAGCTGCGGATCGGCCCCGCGCGCGAGGCACTGCTGGTAGTTGCCGTAGGCGTCCTTCAGGTTCTCGACGTGGCCGTGGATCTCCTTGAGCTTCTCCGGGAGGCTGTCGGCGGCGGCGGCCGGCGCAGGGGCGCCGAGCGTCGCGGCCGCGAGCGCAGCCGCGACGAGCGAGGTCGAGGTCAGGCGAGTCACGCGGCGATCGTACACCGGCGCGTTTCCGCGCCATAGCCCAAAGAACAGGCGACTCGATCGCTCCGCGCCGCGATCACACGCGAATCACTGCGGAATCCCGCACACTCCGACGTCCTCGTACCCCGGCGGCGCCATGCCCTCCTCGTACCAGGCGATGCACTCCTGCCCGTCGCCGGGGCACATGTTCGGCGCCGTCACCTCGCACAAGGGCGAGCAGCAGCCGCCCGCCATGCAGTCCGGCACGTACTCGGGGTTCAGGCACACGAGCCCCGGGTCGCAGGCGTTCGCGTACTCGCACGGGTCGCCGTAGGCCCCCATCTCCCCCGACGCGTCGAGAACACAGCCGAAGACGTCGCCCAGCGGCAGGCAGAGGTCGTCGCCCGGGCAGTCCTGGAGCAGCGGATCGCAGCTCGGCAGGCAGAGGATCAGGACGCCGTCGTTGACGATCGCGCACGTGCTCCCGGGCGCGCACATCGGGTCGTCGGCGGAGCCCTCGCAGAAGGCGACGCACACCCCCTCGTTGGTCTCGGCGTCGACGTCCCAGCACATCGCGCCCTCGTCGCAGTCGTCGACGCCCGACACGCCGCCCTGTGGAGCCACACACGCGTCGCCTGGCTGCTTCGGGTTCGGGTCGACAGGCACGCACTTGGTCGCGTTCCACGAGCTGCCGCCGTCGTTCGCCCATGGCGCGCACTTCTCACCGTCCGGGCAGTCCTGGCTCCAGACGTCGCACTGCGAGCAGCGGATGACGCCGTCGAGCCCCGGCGGCG
>JAGQIT010001454.1 GCA_020431135.1 Myxococcales bacterium
CCAGCCGGTGATCCCCTGCGGGACGATGACGTGGCGCCACTCCGCGGTGATGAAGTCGAGGTCGAAGCCGGCGGCGTGGCGCGGCGCGAGGTCGCCGAGGAGCGCGTCGATCTGCTTGTCGGTCGCTGGCTGGAGCCTCGGTGTGGTCGCGCGGGCGAGCGCGAGGGCCTGCGAGTGGAGGGTCGAGACGGTGATCTTGGCGCGCTCCTCATCTGTGCACAAGAGCCGGAGGTTGCGCTCGATGTTGGCGCAGAGCGTCTTGACGAAGGTCGTCAGGAGCACGCGCTTGCCCTGGCGCGCGAGGTGACGGGCGCGGTGCATGGCGACCACCGTCTTGCCGGTGCCGGCGGAGCCCGAGACCTTCGCCGGGCCGGAGAACGCCTTCTCGACGAGCTGGCGCTGGGTCGGGTGGAGGAAGGCGATCCAGCGGTCGAAGGGCGCGCCGAGGGCTGCGCTGAGGAGATCCTCGTCGTCGCCGACGACGAGGAAGGCGCGGGGATCCGCCCCCTCCGCGAGCGGGCGATCGGCGACCGGAGCGGGCGGGGTGACGAGCTGCCCGTCCGCGAGGAGGAGCAGACGATCGCCGACGTCGGGCGGGAGGCGGAGCGCAAGCTCGAGGACCTGCTCGCCCGTCCGGACCTCGCGGATCGCCGGCACCCAGCTCTCAGGGACGCCGAGGCTGAGGAGGTAGGCGTCGGTGTGGGCGGCGAAGAGCGGCGGGGCGAGGGGCTCGACGTAGACCTCGCGCTCGACCTCGCGGACGGTCTCGACGGTCTCGACGATCTGGAAGGCGCCGGTGACCGGGTGGCGGCCGATGTCGCGGCGCTCGGCCCAGCGGTAGGCGGGGTCGTGGTGGGCGGCGTGGAGGATCGTCAGGGTGTCGCCCTCGCGGTGGAGGATCGCCCGGAGGTCGCGGGTGATGCGCCCGGACCAGAGGTTCTTGGAGCGGGCGTTGCGGATCCGCTCGAGGCTCGCGCCGGTGCTCTTGGTCGAGCGCCGCAGCTCCTGGACGAAGGAGAGGGCGCGGAGCTGCTCGTCCTTCTCCAGGTGGTCGAGCGAGTCGAAGAACGTGTCGGCGAGGATCAGCTGGAGGGCGTGCGGGTTGCTCTCGTGCGCGATGGTCATCGGAGATCAGTCCTTGCTGTCGAGCGCGTCGAGGACCGCGCGAAGGGGAGCGGGGTGGGAGGCGGTCAGCTCGAGGGCCAGGTCCCCGCGCTCGCGGAGGATGCGGAGCGCGGTCGCGGCGTCGCGATCGTCGGCGTCGACGATGTAGAGGGTCGTGTCGCTGGAGTCGACGCGGGCGTGGAACTGGGCGGCGACGCGATTGCCGAGCTCGCCCCCAGCGTCGATGACCAGCTCGGGGTGCTCTGCGAGGGCGCGGATCGCCGCGTGCCACGGGTCATCGAAGAGCTCGAGGAGTTCAGCGAGGGCCTCGCCTTCGGCGGCGGGCGGGGTCGTCTCACCGCGCTCGTCTGCGGAGCTCAAATCAGGTCGCTCCGCGGCGGGGTCGACCTGCGCCGCGGGGTGCTGGGCCTGTGCAGGCGGCCTCTCCGATCCCGGCCCGAAGACGCTCGGGTTGCGGTCGATGATCGCCTCCCAACGCTCGCTGTGGTGGAAGCGCAGGACCTGGTAGCCGACGTCCTCGAGCAGCTCTTGGATCATCACGTCGCGGCGCGCGGCGTCCTCGCTGTCGTGCGGCGGCCCGTCGACGAACACCGCGGTCGCGCCGGCGTGCTCAGGCTCGTAGAAGAAGTCGACGCGGGTGTTCGCCTCGGCGAGGAACACCTGGGCGCGGCTCGGCAGCGCGTGGCCGCGACCCGCCAAGAGCCGGAGGAAGCGGCGCTCGAGCTCCGACTCGCACTTGTCGAGGAGGCCCGCCAGGTGGTCGTCGCGCGGGGCGTCACCGCCCGAGACCTCGACCTTGCCCCCCGCCCAGCGCAGGAGGAGCTCGGGGAGGAGGTGGCGGTCGACGATCGGGTGATCGGGCTGGTTGAAGTACGAGAGGAGGCAGTCGTAGCAGGCCGCGACGCAGCGCTCGCGATCCGGCGCGGCGCTGCCGAGATCGTCGCCGGTCTCGGGGTCGAAGTGGCAGAGAACGAGCGCTCGCTCGGCGACCGCGCGGATCGCCTCGGGCTCGCGGAGGAGGCGGCGGAGCACGCCCGCGCCGCCCTCGGCGGCCTCGTAGAGGAGGATGCTCCGGCGCTCGCCCCTCGCCGGCAGCGGCTCCGCGGCGAGCTCGCGATCCTCGAGCTGGAAGACGAGCTGGATCGCCGTCTTGAGCGCGGCCTGGAGCGAGGCCATCGCCTCGTCCGGCAGGCGCGTCGCTGGCTCGATCAGCAGGCAGTTGCGGGTGTCCTCGACGAAGGGGATCACGCGCTCCTGCTGCGGCGTCGCCGGATCCTCGGGGTCGTCGTCGGGCGCCTCCGGGTTCTGGCTGCGCACCCAGACCCCGCGCTCCGTGTCGAGGAGGAAGCCGGGCGGGTCGGTCTCCGAGCGCCGGCGCCAGCCGAGGTTGATCCGCCACAGGTCCGCGCCGTGGCCGTAGGTGAGGGTCGCCAGCGGCTCGCCGTCGGCGTCGACCAGGGTCGCGCGTTGGCGCCGCGGGCGGCCGTCGACGACGGGAAAGTGGACGCTGGTGCGCAGGTCGTAGCCGATCCGCAGGCGCTCCTCCTCGTCGGAGGTGATCCGATCGCGGCGGCGCGCTGTCACGTTGCGCATGCGGAAGAAGTTCGGCGTCGGGGCGCCGAGCGGAGCGCCGCACTCGCGGCAGAGATCGGGCGAGCCCTCGCCGAGGAGCGGCTCGATCGCCCCGCAGCGCTCGCAGCGGACGGCGCGGGTGAGGAGCCCGTCGTCGCCGCCGCGGGTCTCCGCGCCAGCGCCGAGGATGACCTTGTTGATCACGTAGCGGGCGCCCTCGTGGTAGATGATCGACCGCGGTCCGAACTCCGAGACCGCGAGGAAGCGCGGGCGCGACAGGAAGTCGTCGTCGTCCTTGCTCCGCCGGCGGTTGCGCGGCAGGTAGGCCGAGAGCGGCAGGCGCGGGAAGTTGTAGCCGGGGAGGAAGCCCTCGCTGGCGAAGTAGCGGTAGGGGTAGAAG
>JAGQIT010000168.1:0-210 GCA_020431135.1 Myxococcales bacterium
CGGGCGAGAACGTGACATCGTAGACGTCGCCGCGGTGGCCGTGCAGGGTTGCGACGAGCGCGTGCGAGACCGCGTCCCAGACCCGAGCGGTCTTGTCGAGAGAGGCGGTGGCGATGCGGGCGCCGTCGGGCGAGTAGGCGAGCGCGACGACGTCGTTGTCGTGGCCCTGGAGAGTGGCGACGTGTTCGCCGGTGGTGGCGTCCCAGACCC
>JAGQIT010000168.1:318-11318 GCA_020431135.1 Myxococcales bacterium
GGCGTCCCAGACCCGGGCGGTCCGGTCGAGAGAGGCGGTGGCGATACGCGCCCCGTCCGGCGCGTAGACCAGCGTGTAGACGCAGTCTTCGTGGCCCCGGAGCGCGGCGATCGACTCGCCGGAGACCGCATCCCAGACGCGCGCGGTATTGTCATAGCTGGCGGTGGCGACACGCGCCCCGTCGGGCGAGAACGCCAGCCCGTAGATAGAGTTGTCGTGCCCTCGCAGCGTGGCGAGGGGTTCGCCGGTGGTGGTGTCCCAGACTCGCGCGGTTCTGTCTCTGGAGCCGGTCGCGACGCGAGTCCCGTCGGGCGAGTAGGCGAGCGCGACGACCGAGTTTGCGTGACCTGAGAGCGCGGTGAGGAGCTCGCCGGTCGCGGCGTCCCAGATCCGGGCGGTCTTGTCGAGAGAGGCGGTGGCGATGCGAGCCCCGTCGGGCGAGTAGGCCAGCGTCCAGATGCTGCTGTCGTGACCCCGGAGCGTGGCCAGGAGTTCGCCTGTGGCGGAGTCCCAGACCCGTGCGGTTCTATCGTTGCTAGCGGTGGCGACGCGAGTGCCGTCAGGCGCGTAGGCCAACGCCTCAACCCCGCCGTCGTGGCCGCGGAGCGTGGCGACCGCCTCGCTCGTGGTGGCGTTCCAGACCCGCGCGGTTCTATCGTCGCTCGCGGTCGCGATGCGGGCGCTGTCGGGCGAGTAGGCGACTGCGTTGATAGTCTTCATGTGGCCGCGGAGCGTGGCGATGGGGTCGCCGGTGCTGCTGGTCCAGACCCTCGCGGTCTTGTCGTGACTAGCGGTGGCGATGCGAGAGCCGTCGGGCGAGTAGGTCAGCGCGAAGACGCTGCTGTCGTGGCCCTGGAGCGTGACGAGGAGTTCGCCCGTATCGGCGTCCCAGACCCGCGCGGTCGTGTCCCCGGAGGCGGTGGCGACGCGAGAACCATCGGGTGAGTAGTCCAGCGCGTAGATCGGGCTGTCGTGGCCGCGGAGCGTGGCGACGAGCTCACCTGTGCTGGCGTCCCAGATCCGCGCGGTCATGTCGAGAGACGCGGTGGCGACGCGAGTTCCGTCGGGCGAGTATGCGAGCGCGACGACCGAGCTGTCGTGGCCGTAGAGCGTGGTGAGGGGCGCTCCGGTGCTGGCGTTCCAGATCCGCGCGGTGTTGTCTCTGGATGCGGTGGCGACGCGAGTTCCGTCGGGCGAGTAGGCCACCGCGTTGACGGTGTTGTCGTGGCCGAAGAGCGTGGCGAGGGGCGCTCCGGTGGCGGCGTCCCAGATCCGCGCGGTTCTATCGTAGCTGGCGGTGGTGATATGAGCGCCGTCGGGTGAGTAGGTCAGCGCGACGATCGAGTTGTCGTGGCCGTCAAGCGTGGCGAGGAGCTCGCCGGTGGCGGAGTCCCAAATGCGCGCAGTTCGATCCCGGGAGCCCGTCGCGATATGGGCCCCATTAGGCGAATAGGCGAGCGCGAGGACATGGTCGCCGTGGCCCTGAAGCGCAGCGATGAGCCCGCCGCTCGTGGCGTCCCAGACCCGCGCAGTCGCGTCCTTGCTGGCGGTGGCGATGCGCGTGCCATCAGGTGAGTAGGCCAGCGCGCCGAGGTCGTCGTCGTGACCGAGGAGCGTCAGCGCGGGGCGAACGATGAGGGTGTCATCCGCGAGCACGCGCTCGAGGGCGCCGGTCGCCTCCCGCGGCGGCGCAGGGCTCCACGTCGGGCCGAACTCGCCGACGGCCAGCACACCCAGCTTGAGCGCCTCACCTTCGGCGTTCTTCGGGATCAGCATCTCCGCCCGCAGGCCGCGCTGCTCGCTGAGCGCGGCCTTCAGCTCCGCCTCGCGGTCGGCCAAGGCGGCGTTCTGCTCGTCGACCACGCGCTTCTCGGCGGCGAGCTCGGCCTGGCTGGCCTGCGCGGCGGCACGCGCGGACTCGGCGACGCGCCACGCGAACGCGGCCAGCGCTCCGAGCGCCGTGACGACCAACAACCCGAGCGACAGCGCGGCCACGACTCGCCGCGTGCGCGCGCGCTGGAGCTGGGCGTCGATCGCCTCGAGCATGACGGACACCGACTCAAAGCGCTTGTTGCGGTCGACCTCGAGCGCGCGCTCGAGCACGCGGCGCAGCCACGCCGGGATCGTCCCGTTCGAGGGTTCAGGCGAGCGCTGGCCAGAGGTCACGGCGACGCTGAGCGCTGAGAACGTGTCGCCGGCGAACGGCCGGCTGCCGTAGAGCGCCTCCCACAGCGTCACGGCCAGCGAGAACTCGTCGGTCCGCGCGTCTGCGACGAGCCCGAGGAATTGCTCTGGGGCCATGTACGCGGGGGTACCCATGATCGCGCCCTCGGCCGTCAGCTCGATCGAGAGCGCGCTCGTGCTGCCTTGTCGCGGTGCGGCGCGCTCGCGTCGGCCCTCGACCCGGGACAGGCCGAAGTCCATCACGCGCACGCGGCCGTCGTCACCGACCATGATGTTCTCGGGCTTGATGTCGCGATGAAGCAGCCCCTCTGCGTGAGCCGCCGCGACCCCTCGCCCCGCCTGCTCGATGACGGCGAGGACTTGCCGCCAGCCAGGCCGCTCCTCCGCGATCCAGGCGCCGAACGTGCGTCCGTGCACCAACTCCATCGACACCCATATCTGCCCATCGTGGGTGTTGACATCAAACACCGAGACGATGTTGGGGTGCGCCAACTTCGCCAGCGCCTGGGCCTCGCGCTCGAGTCGGAGGCAGGCGGCGTCGCTGTCCGCACCTCCGCGGATCAACTTGACCGCGACCTCGCGATCGAGCTTCGGATCGTAGGCGGCGTAGACTACGCCCATTCCGCCGGCGCCGAGTATGCGTAGGAGTTCAAGTCGACCGAGCTTCGAGCCTCGCGCGAGCTCGGGACGCCGCGGCCGAGGTCTTGATCCTCCAAGGCGAGTCACCTGGCTGCGCGAGACCGGCGCGGCCCTCCCGTCGAGCGCCGCGTCCCCCCTCTCGTCGCTCGCGTCACCGCCGGAGGAGAACCCTACGGTGTCGTCGAGCGCCGCGTCCTTGCGTCTTTCTCTGGGGTCGCCCGCCTCGGGAAAGGACGCGACCGTGTCATCGAGCGGGCTCCCGGCCAGGGCTGCGGCCTTCACTGGCGCGCCCGACAGCGCGACGTCGAGATCCGCGGCCGCCGGCACGACACCGGAGTGGCTCACGAATGCGCCGGAACCAGCATGCGCTCCTGCGTCGGGTCGCCTCGCTGGATTTGTCCGCGTCGGGTTGTCCGAGTACTCCCTATCCCCCACGAGGCTAGTGTGTCATGGGGGGCGGAGCTGCAACGTCAATTTTCGCGCCGAGTCGACTCGGGCTGGGGAGCTAGAGGACGTTGAGTCAGGCGCCGCTCCCGTGCTCGCGGAGAGCGGGCCCCGAGGGCGATCGAGACAGCGACCCGTCGGTCCATGACAGAGCGCGTCGACGCGACCCCAGCCTGCGAGCGGTGCGACATCGAGCGGCTCGCAGCTGTCGACGCGGGCGCCTCCGAGGAGCGCTCGCGTCGACGCGACCTCAGGGCCCGTTCTACCCGTTCTACCCGTCATTCGCTGACCGCGGCGGAGCGCAACCTCGTGGGCTGGTACCTGACGCAGAAGTACGCGCCGCCGACGAGCTGCGTCGAGCCGTAGCGCAAGCGCGGGTGGCGTGGCGGCGCCTTCGAGGGGCGCGGTGACGGGCTCGCTCCGGCCCGCGTCGCCGCCGACCCCCGAGCGGATCGCCGCCATCCTCCGGCGCACGCACTGCTCATGGCAAACAGCGGCCTCGTTCGAGCGCCGTACGATTGGGCAAGAATGTCGGGCTGAGAGTCATTCACCGATCTCGGCGGCGCGTCTAGGGTGCGTGCAGTCAGGATAGGAGATCGAGATGCGAGTATTCGTCACAGGAGGCAGCGGCTTCATCGGCTCGGCGGTCGTGCGACTTCTCCTCAAGAGGGGGCACGAGGTCTTGGCGCTCGCGCGCTCGAAGTCGGCCGAGGACGCGCTGAGGTACGCCGGCGCCGACGTGCATCGCGGCGACCTCGAGGATCGCGAGAGCCTCACCCGCGGCGCGTCTGAGTGCGACGGCGCTATCCACATGGGATTCATCCACGACTTCACGCGGTTCGACGAGGTCTGCGCCGTGGACCGTCAGGTCGTTGAGGCGCTGGGCGCCGCGGCCCGTGGATCCGCTCGGCCGCTGGTCGTGACGTCGGGGACGGCGCTAGTCTCTCCGGGGCGGCTCGCTACCGAGAAGGACGCAATGGACGTCGAATCCTCGGGCTTTCCGCGGGCTGCGACCGAGGCGGCCGCGCTCGGGTTGGCCGCGGAGGGCGTACGCGTGAGCCTCGTGCGGCTGCCTCCGTCGGTGCATGGCGCGGGGGATCACGGCTTCGTCCCGATGCTCGCTGAGCTCGCGCGGCGTCGGGGCGCGGCGGGCTATGTCGGCGCGGGAGCGAACCGCTGGTGCGCGGTCCATCGTGAGGACGCGGCGGCGGTGTTCGTCGGCGCCCTCGAGCGCGCCGTGCCGGGCGCCCGCTACCACGCGGTGGCCGAGTCGGAGGTACGGTTCAAGGACCTCGCGACGGTCCTCGGAGCGCGCCTCGAGGTGCCCGTGGTCTCGGTGCCGACAGAGGAGGCCGAGGCTCATTTCGGGTGGCTCGCGCACTTCGCCGCCCTCGACTGCCCCGCGGCGAGCGCCAGCACGCGCGCGCGCCTCGGCTGGGTCCCCACGCACTCGACGCTGCTGGACGATCTGGCAAGTCGCGCGTACTTCGGGTAGACCGACGGGGGTGGACACCGCACCGCTCGCAGCGGAAATCGGCGTGGTCGCGCCGCGCGACGGCGTGTTCGCCGGGCCGCTCCCGGGCACGTTGTGTCTGCGTCGCTCGGCGCCCTCGTCCCTGGAGAACCGACGCTGGAGAGCTTCGCTCGCGCTCGTGGCGAGCGGTGTGAAGGAGCTCGTGCTCGGTGGGCGCACCCACGCCCTCGCGCCTGGAGACTATACGCTGACGCCGGTGACGCTCCCGCTGACGAGCCGGTTCGCCTCGGCCACGCGGGACGAGCCGTTCCTCGCCCTCCTTGTGGAGATCGATCCCGTCGCGCTGAGCGGCGTCGTCGCCGAGCTGGACTCGGCGAAGGGCGCGCCCGCGGGCCCGCTGCGGAGCGTGTTTGCGGGCCGCCTGACCGCGCCCATGCTCGATGCTGCGGCTCGGCTGATGCGCTCGTTCGCGTCGCCGGAGGCGGCGAGGGTGCTCGGTCCTGGCTGCGTGCGCGAGCTGATGTACCGCGTCTTGTGCGGGCCCAACGGCCCCGCCATCCGCCGGTTCGTGCAGGCCGACAGCGCGGCGTACCGCGTCGCGCGGGCGGTGTATCGGATCGAGGCGAGCCTCGCCGACGAGCTCAACATCACCGCGCTCGCCAGCGAGGCCGGGATGAGTCGTACGGTGTTCTTCGAGCAATTCAAGCGCGCGACGGCGCTGTCCCCCGTGCAGTATCAGAAGCGCCTGCGCCTAATCAGAGCGCAACGGTTGATGGTCGATGACGGCGCCACGGCCGAGGGCGCCGCCTACGAGGTTGGCTACCGCAGCGCGTCGCAGTTCAGCCGCGAGTACGCGCGCATGTTCGGCGAGCCTCCGTTCGCGAACGCGACCCGGCTCCGCCGCGACGAGGCGCGAGAGGCAGCGGGCGCGCGCCCAACGAGCGGCGGCCGTCCGAGGCGCTGACAAGCGCAGCGGGCGACGAACGGGCGTGCCGCGTCGAACCAGGAGTTCGAGTGCGTCCGCCTCGGGGGGGGCACTCCGCGGCGACTCGCGCTGGGCCCCGGAGGACACCACCCGGCCGACGGGATCGTCCGCGACCGCGGGATCGCTACGGGGCGGCGCGCGCTCGGAATTCTGCTTCGAGGAGTTGAAGAAGGGTAGAGTCTCTACCCATGGTCGAGTCAATCTCGCTCGACGAGTCGTTGGTAGCGACGCTCCGCGAGCACGGCTTTGTCCAGCGCTCGCCGACGCGGTGGGAGTTCGTGGCCGCCGTCGAGACGCACCGGTGGCTTGTCTTCGACGTCGTGGTCGACCCGCGCGGCCTCGCCTATACCCTCGAAGCCGAGGAGTGGCGAGGCGGCGAGGGGTTCGAGGACGAGGTCCTGCGCACCCCGTCGATCGACCAGGCAAAGCGCGCGATCGCGCGCTGGGCGGCCTGGGCGAGCGAGGAGTTCGTCATGACCACGTGGCGGCGACTCCTCAATCGATGGGGGCTGCACTTCTTGGTCGGGAAGTAGTCACTCTGGTCCTCGCTATCGCGAGCGACCGGGCGCGACCGCGACGAGACGGATGACGCACATCGCTCTCCAGGCAGGTCGGCGGTCGCGTGGTCTCGCGGGCTGAGCTTGCGAGCGACGCCATGGCGGGTCTTGGGGCGGGGTCCCCCACCCAGAGGTCGCCCTCAGCCGCGCTCGGCCTGTGACGAGACGAAGCCGACGACGCGGTAGATCGCGTCGTCGTCGCGAACGGCGAAGACGGCGGCGCTCTGGTCAACGCGGAGATCGGGCAGCTCGAACGCGAGGTCGGCGAGCGTGTCGTCGCCGTGTCGATGGCGCTCGGCGACGACCTGACCTGCGCGCGGGAGGAGGCCCGCAGGCCGCTGCGCGACGGCGGCGACCCGCGTCTCCTACGCGCGCTAGCAACCCGCGGAACGGGTCTCGCGCTCGGCGGCGGCTCGCGGTCGCGCTCAGGTGCGGTGACGAGCGTCGATTCGCGGTCCTCGGGGGTCGATCGCCTTCTCCCGTCGCCGCTCCGTGTCCGTACACTCGGGGGGCCGCGTTTGCGGATGAAAGGACGAGGAGCTGATGTTGAAACTCTCGTCGCAGCCGAGCGGCGCTCGGCGGTCTGAGTCCGATGATCGGAGCTCGCAGAGCGCGGCGCTCGCAGCAGTCGCGCCGCCGATCTCGGGGGTCGACGTCGTCGACGCGGCGCGGGCGAGCCACGGCGCCTCCGCGGCTAGTGACGCCGGCTTCGGCCTCCTACCGCCGATCAGCGCGGCCTCGCCGGGGATCCAGACCAAGCTCGAGGTGGGCGAGGCCGGCGGTCGCCTCGAGCGCGAGGCGGACGCCGTGGCGACGCGTGTCACGGGCGTACCGGCGCCGACGAGCGCTGGCCCTGTCGCCCGGGCGCCGCGCGTCGGCTCGGGGCTCGCCGCGGCGCTGGCGAGCTCGAAGGGCGGCGGTAAGGCGCTGGCGAGGCCGACGCGCGAGCGCTTCGAGGCGAAGATGGGCGCCGACCTCTCGCGTGTCCGGGTGCACCGGGGCGAGCGCGCCGACGCGATGGCGCGCTCCCTCGGCGCCGCCGCCTTCACCCACCGCTCCGACATCTACCTCTCGCGGCGGGCCCCAGAGGCCACGAGCTCCCGCGGTCGCTGGCTCCTCGGCCACGAGCTCGCGCACAGCGTGCAGCAGTCCGGCGGCTCCGGCGGCTCTGGCAGCGACGCCGTCTCGCGGGCGCCGGCCGAGCTGATCCAGTGCTACTTCGTCGTCGCCCGCGCCAACCACGGGGCGCTCGGGGTGACCGCGCCGAGCACCACGACCTTCCCCGGCCACGAGACCGACGACGAGCACCCGGACTTCCTCACCGAGGACAGGACGGCGCCGCATCGCGTGATCAAGGCCGCGATCCCGGACCTCAAGGTCTCCGACGACGGCAAGATGGCGGTCGAGCACCTCACGGTCTCGGCGCCGACCCGCGAGGCGGAGGCGTTCTTCGCCCACACCTCGGTGATCACCGCCGCGAACAAGAAGCTGAAGTCGGCGAAGTCGGGGATCGTGCTGCACCAGGAGGCCGCCAACGCCCTCACCGTGCCGAAGATCGGCAGCAAGTCGCGGACGCAGCTCGCCAAGGTCGTCGCGCGGGAGATCACCTACGGCAGCTTCGGTCCCTTCCCGACGACGACCCTCGGGCCGAGCGGCCCCGCCCTCCACTCGAAGGAGCAGTGCATCGAGATGGCCGAGGTGGTGATGGGCTCGGCGGCGAAGAAGCCCAAGCTCCACAGGGAGAGCGGCCTCGGCTTCAACGCCCTCTTCCACGACCTCGGCGTCACCCACTACCTCGCGGCGTACATCGAGGCCCGCCTCAAGGGGCTGAACGAGTCGCGGAGCAAGGCGGCGGCGAAGAGCGCGCTCGCCGAGCTCCGGGCGCCGGATCAGTCGACGCTGCGGCACCCGTGGAACGCCCCGCAGTACAAGCTCACCTTCGCCGACGAGACGCACATGAAGGAATTCCACACCGCGCTCGGCCGGCTGAACATCGCCGCGCTCCGCGACAAGAGCGGGGTCTTCGACGCTCCGGGCGGGCCCGCGGCCGCGGAGAAGCTCGAGAGCGGCAAGTACACCTCGCTCATCACCGTCAAGTCCGAGGACAAGATCGCCGGGCACGACACCTACCTCGCGGACAAGGGGCTCGACGTCCACTACGAGTCGATCGAGCGGATCGCCGATTTCAAGGCCGTGCGGCCGCTCGATCCCGACGAGGTCAACGCCCTGATCGTCCAGGCGCGGCTGACCTCGCTCGAAACCCTGACCAGCAACCCCGGGTACTTCGCGGAGGCGAACCGGATCCTGAAGATGAACGAATTCACCGACCCGAGCGTCGCCCAGGCCTTCCAGATCTTCCATAAGGGCGACGGCTCCTCGGAGGCCTACCCCTATCACTTCGCCGGCGTCGTAGCGAAGTCGGGGAGCGACGTCGTCACCTTCGAGAACTACGCCCGCGAGACCCACCAGCTCGGGGGCGGCGGCGATCAGCGGATGTACTTCCAGATGTACGGCTCCGAGCGGAGCGTGACGATCGCCGGCGGCAAGGCGGACCGGGTCGCCGATCCCGACGAGGCCGCGGAGCGCGAGCGGGGGAGCTTCCACGGCCGCTGGAAGGGCTACTTCCGCGACGCGCAGACGATCACCGTCACCGGCTAGGGTCATGTCCCGGTCCTTGGCGCGCGCTCGCGGCCCGATCGTCGGCGTCGCGTCGCGCGGCCCTGTCTTCGCGGGTGCTACGATGCGGGGACGCGCGTGCGGGTCCTTCTCAAGATCACGGTCATCCTCATCGCGGTGGGCCTCGGCGCGTCGCTCGATGTCGGCTGCGCCTCGAGGGCGCCGGCCGTCGATGAGGGCCGGGCAGGGGAGGCCGCCCCTGCGGTCGATGCGTCCCCGCGCGCGGCCGACGTGGACCCTCAGACCGCGGTCACGTCCAGTGACGAGGCGGCGCCGCGGTCCGCCGCCCCTCCTACGCTCGCCACCGCCGGCGCGGAGATCTGTCGGATCGAGCAGCCGGTGGCGCTCGGAGCCGGCGCCGCCGACGAGATCGTCGTCGGCTTCGGACCCGAGCTCGGGCTCGCCGCCTTTCGCAGCGCACCCGCGACGCTGAGCATGCGCGTCGTCGCGGCGGACGGCGCCCTTGTAGGCGACCTCATGACCGCGACGATCGTCGACGAAGGGCGGCCCAGGTGGGTGTTCTGGCTCGATCCTGGCTTCGTCGTCCTGGTGATGGACTGGGACTGGCGCGGCGCTCGTGTCGCCTGGTCGGCGCTCCTCGTGCGTCCGGGGCAGCCGCCGACGCCGGCCGTGGATCTTGGCCTCGACGGCATGGACGTGCGCGTCGCCCGAGCGCTCGATCGTCGGAGCGTCGGCCTCATCGTCCAGGCCGCGGCGATCTCTCGCGCCGATGAGCCTGGGCGCTGGCAGACGATCGCCGTCGCCGAGGACGGCTCGATCCGGTCGACGGCGATCGCGGTCGACCTCGACGATCTCGTGACGCGGACGGACGAGCGCTGGGCGCCCGCAGAGCTCGACGGGGCGCGCGGTTGGGTGGCGGTCCGCGAGGGCGAGGAGCCGACCGAGGGCGTGTTCGCCGGGCGCCGCGTTGCCACGGACGCGGCCGCTGCACGCACCGACGCGGACGCCGTCGTCGCGTCGATCATCAACGGCGCCGTGCCGCCGCCGCGGGGTCCTGGAGGGACGATCTTCGAGGCCCGCGGCGAGCCGCTCCTGGTGCGGAGCCGCGGCGCCGACGAGGTCGGGGAGCCGCTGCTCATGGCCTGGCGCGGCGACGTCGTCGGGGCCGTGGCGATGAACGTGTCGACCGCGCTCTTCTGGAGCGGGAGCCGCTTCCTCTACGCGTACGATGGGCCGAAGGGGGCGATGATCCTGCCGATCGACTGCCGACGGCCTCCTTTGCGCTGACGGGGGCTTCGGCGAGCGAGCGCCGGCACGGACACCGCGCACGACAGCTCGCCTCGCAGGCTCCGACGACACAGCACCCGATCATGATAGCGGGTCTTCGGAGCGCCGGCGCCTCGCTGCGCTGACGCGAGCCGCAGGATGAGGCGCACGAGCGCGCGTCGCTCGCGGACGAACGACGGCGGCTCGCCGCGCGGGGCGACGCCGTGAGTCCTACACTGCAGATAGCCGCTACAGAGTATCGCTATAGGGGAGCGTCTGCGCGGCCGACGGCGGCACATGGAAGTAGCGCTTGAACTCGCGGCTGAACTGCGAGGGGCTCGCGTAGCCGACCTCGAAGGCGGTCTCGTCGACGCGCTTGCCCTCGAGGATGAGGAGCCCCTTGGCCTTCAGCAGGCGGACCTTCTTGAGGTACTGGAGCGGCGTCTCGCCGGTGACCTGCTTGAACGCGCGGTGAAAGGACGACACCCCCATCGCGCACTCCTTGGCGAGGTCTTCGACGGCGAGCGGGGTCGGGTAGTCGCGGTGGATGACCTCGAGGGCGCGGGCGACGTTGGCGTAGGGGCTCTGGTGCTGGGTCAGCGCGTAGAGGACGCGGCCGTGCTCGGAGCGGAGCACGCGGTAGAGGATCTCCTCGACCGCCGCGGGGCCGACGATCTGGCGGTCGAGCGGGTCCGCGAGGCAGCCGAGCAGGCGCGCCGTGGCGTCCAGCAGCGGGCCCTCCATGCGCAGCGGCTCGACGCCGCTGTGCAGCGCCAGGGGCTCGCGCAGCTCGAGGCCGAGCTTGCCGGAGAAG
>JAGQIT010001455.1 GCA_020431135.1 Myxococcales bacterium
AGCTCGGGCAGATGCTCCTCGGCGTTCTCCAGCGCAGCGCCCAGGCCCAACTCGACGCGACCAACGCGGCGAAGCGCAAGCTCACCCAGCGCCAGATCATGCTCCTCAGTCGCCTGCCGATGGCGATGCTCGAGCAGATCCTCCCGCCCCAGCTCGCGTTGCCGCCAGCGACGTCGAGCCGCGAGCAGCCGGCGAAGGGGGCGTCGACCGATGCCACCCCGGCGAGCGAGTCGACCCGGCCGTCGGCGGCGGCCGAGGGCGCGAAGACGCAGAGGCGGCGGCCACATACGGGCAGCTCGTTTCGCTACTAGCGCGCCGCTCGGCGGTGATGTCGTGCGCAGGGCCGCGTAGCCGCCGGCGCCGTGGAGTTCGATCGCTCCGCACTCCTTGAATTCCAGGTGCATCGCCTCTGGTAGCTCGCCGGTGTCGGCGTCACGCTGCGGCTGTCCAAATTCTCGATGCGAGCGGTTGTTGATCGCGCCGTCGCACAGCGCGTCGTAGGCGTCGAAGTGAGCGATCGACGCCTTGATGAAGTCGGCCCTGAACTGCTCCTCGAGGCGATGCTAGGCCCTCACGCTCGCGCCGCCGACGAAGGCGTCGGCCAGCGGTCGCCGCTCGGGTCGCACGACGGCGAAGAGCCATCGGGAGCCCCGCTGGCGCCAGCGGCCGATGTAGTCCTCGCCGAACCCGACGAAGGTCGCCTCTCCCGACAGGGGCTCGACCTGCGGCGACGTGGCGGTCCCCCACTCGACGTCATAGAGGAGGTCGAGCGCGCGTCCGAACGCGATCGAGAGGAGCTCCGGGGGTCCCTCGAGAACGCCGAAGGCGTCGCCGAACTCGTCCGATACGATCACGCGACCGGAGCCCTCGAGATCGATCGTCTCGGGCTCCTTGGGCAGCGTGAGGACGAGCCCGTCGAGCTCTTGGCGAATGGCCCAATTGTCGGCAAGCGTCTCTGGTGACACGGCCCGCGCAATCTCGCCCATGCGCCGCGGCGAGGCAACGCATTTCGCCGGCGCGGGTCCTCTGCCCGTCGCGCAACGACATCGGGTTCCGCAGCGGCTGGCCGCAGCGGCTACTACGCTTGGAGAAGGCGCGCCCCCCCGGCCGAGGTCACGCGAGGCCGAGGCCCACTGCGTCGAGGTCCGAACGATGCGCGTACACTCGCGGTCACAGCAGGTCCTCGTGCGCGATCGTCTCGGCCAGGGAACGCGCCCGGCGGCGCGCCTCGTCCCCCGCCGGTGTCGTGTCGATGTGGGCGATCAGGTCGAGCGCCATGACGCGAAAGCGAATCAGTCCGCCGTCGCCCGCGTGTTGGCACGCCTCACGGGCGAGCGTCAGGGCGGCCGCGGTGTCGCCCATCCGCCACGCGCAATACGCCAGGCCGTGCGCTCGACGGAAGCGGACGAACGGCGCGCCGACCTCGGGGATCGCGGCGTAGAGCGCCCGCGCCTCGGCGAGCGCAGGCGCGGCGCCGCCTTCGGGGTGGAGCAGGGCGTAGGCGCGTTGGTCGAGCACGCGCGCGGTGTAGGGGGCGCGGGCCTCGTCGCTCTCGATCGCCGCGAGCTGGGCCTCGGCTCGCCCTAGCCACGCCCGGACCTCGCCCCGGCGCGCCTCGTCGCTGGCGATCCGAGCGGCGAGGAGGGCCGCCTCGACCTCGGCCTCCGGTCCCGCGGCGGCGGCCCCCGC
>JAGQIT010001456.1 GCA_020431135.1 Myxococcales bacterium
AGATCGTCGGGGTTGAGGTCACCCGGGGGCGCGCTCCCGGGCGACGGCGGCGTGACTTCGGGAGCGCGAGGGGGCGACGTCACGGCCTGGCGCAGCCGCTCGCGGGACGGCGGCCGCGAGGTCCCGCGCGGCGCCCGGTTGTGATTGCGGGCGAGGTAGGCGGCGAGGGTTCTCGCGTGGTGTGTCGCGTCCTCGGGGGGGAGGTCCACGCCGAGGTAGATGAGCCGGTGGTTGTCGGCGAGGGCTGCGACGAGGCGGTCCCCTGCGCCTTGGGGAAGCTCGTATCCGCGGAGGTCGAGGCTCCGCAGCGGCGACGGTGGAGCGAGCGCGGCGAGCCACGCGGCGAGCTCCGGCTCGCGTATCACCTCTCTGTGTGTGGCGTGCACAGAGATGTGCTCGACGGTCAATGTCCCCGCGGCGACGTCCTCCGCGAGGCGGCGTCGAAGCGCTGCGCTCAGCTCGATCCTGTCGAGAGCGAGCGCCGCGAACGTCCGACCGCAGAGGGCGGCGAGCACCGGCGCGAGGCCGTCGTCGCCGAGGCCGGAGCCGGCGACGTCGAGTCGTTCGATGAAGACCTGTTTCTTTAGACATGCCGCGATGCGCTCGCCGTCGGCTGCGCCCGCGAGCCCGCTGTCGTCGAGGAGGAGGCCGCGGAGCGCCGCGGAGGCCGGCGCGGCGGCGAGGGCCTCGAGGAGGACCCGCAGCGCCGGCGGATCGACGCCCGCGAGATCCAGCGCGCCGCCGTCGAGGAGACGGCCGAGCGCCGGCGCCTCCGCGTCGAGCGACGCGGAGGCGACGGTAGAGGCGTCGGCGAGGGCCGCGACGGTCGCGGCGACTCGGGCGTCGAGATCGGCGGGGGAGGGCACGGGGCGGAGATCCTCCCGCGGCCGCGTTCGGACGACAAGCCGGCCCGGAGCGCGCATCTTCGCCCCCGCGGAGAAAGTACGAAGGCCTTCGTTGACTTAATACGAAGGGCTTCGTATTAACCTCTCGGCGTGAGCGAGGCGAAGAGACCGACCGAAGCGGAGACCGAGATCCTCGCGATCCTCTGGGAGCGCGGGCCGTCGACGGTGCGCGAGGTCCACGCGGCCCTCGAGGCCCGCCGCGGCGTCGGCTACACGACGGTGCTCAAGCTCATGCAGATCATGGCCCACAAGGGCCTGGTCGAGCGCGACGAGAGCCGGCGCAGCCACGTCTACAGCGCCCTCGTGGAGCGCGAGGGCGTCCAGGAGCGCCTCGTCGGCGACCTGATCGATCGCGCCTTCGCCGGATCGGCCGCGGAGCTCGTCGTCCGCGCCCTGTCCTCAAAGCCAGCCTCGAAGGAGGAGCTGAGCGACCTGCGGGCGATGCTCAGCGCGATGATCGCGACCCGGGAGGAGGAGCGATGACCCTCGCGCCCGCCCTCGTCGCGCTCGCCTGGACGTTGGTCCATACGATCTGGGAGGCGCTGGTGATCGCCGGCGTGGTCGCCCTCCTCGTCCGCCGCTGCGGGCGCGCCGAGCTGCGCTACGCGCTCTACTTCGCCGGCGCGCTCGCCTGCGTCGCCGCGGCGATCGTCACCTACCT
>JAGQIT010001457.1 GCA_020431135.1 Myxococcales bacterium
GCCAAGCGGCCCTCGCGGCTCGCGGCTCGCGGAGGGCGACGACAGTCACCGCGCGACTCCGACACGCAGCCGCGGAGGAGGAGTGCATGACGGCGTCGGCGTCGACGTCGGCGACTTCGCGGCTCGCGGAGCAAGATCGCCGAGCGGCTGGATCTGGCGACTCTGACGCGTCGCCGCGGAGGAGGGAGCACGCAGCGGCGCTGACGCCAGGGCGACGCGCTGGACTGACGACTCCGACGCGTCGACGCGGAGGAGGGAGCACGCAGCGGCGCTGACGTCGGCGCCCTTGCAGCTCGCGGAGGGCGACTCGCTGGACCGCGTGACGCTAGGGTCGCGCAGCGAGATCGCCGAGCAACGCGAGTTCGTGGTGATCGGCTCGGAGCGGGCGACTCCGCCGGCCGCAGCGAGCCGCGAAGGCGTCGGCACCGGCACTAGCACTCCGTGGCGCTCCCCGGACAGCCCTACGTCGCCGCGACCGCGCCGTCGCGGAGGGCGACGACCTTCACCGCGAGCTCGCCGAGCGGCGCGAGGTCGTGGGTCGCGATCAGCACCGCGCGACCCTCCGCCGACCAGCCGCGGAGGAGCGCGCGGAGGGCCGCGAGGGCGTCGACGTCGAGGCCGTTGAAGGGCTCGTCAAGGAAGAGGACCCGCGGGGCCCCGCAGGCCGCCGCGGCGATCGTCACCTTGCGCCGCTGGCCGAGGGAGAGGGTCGCGATCCTCTCGTCCTCGCGGCCGGCGAGGCCGAGCGCGGCCATCACCTCGAGGGCCTCGTCGACGACGCCGCCGCGCAGCTCGGCGACCACCTCGAGGAGCTCGCGCGGGCTCAGGTACGGGAAGAGATCCGGGGTCTCGGGGACGTAGCCGATCATCCGCCGGGCGTCCTCGGGCGCGGCCTCGAGGTCGTGGCCAGCGATCACGACCCGCCCCGCGGCGATGCTGAGGATCCCGGCGAGCGCCTTCAGCAGCGACGACTTGCCGCTGCCGTTGGCGCCCCTGAGCACGGTGATCCCAGGATCAAGGCGGAGGTCGCAGCGCGCCAAGACCACCCGACCGCCGCGGCGCACGCGGAGGTCCTCGGCGATCAGCAGCGGCGCGGCGCCGGCCCTCGAGCGGTCGTCCATGTCGACGGAGTGATAGCGCAGCGGGGCGCGAACGTCGCCCCGCACGTCGCCTGAAGCCGCGTGCTCTGCGTCTCGAGGCGCCGCGAGGCGTCGCGCCAACAGCTCGCCCTCGCCGCAGCGCCGGCCCTCACGACGCCGCGTGATCGTCATCGCGCCGCGAGGTCTCGAGGCGCCTGCGCGCCCGAGTCGCGGGGCCCACTTGACGCGCCGCGGCGACCGCCCCGATCGCCGCCTCCACGACGAGGAGCCCAGACGACGCCCAGCCGCCGACGATCGTCAGACACGCGAGGGCGACGATCCCGGCGAGCGCCGGACCGAGGAGCACCCGCGCGTGGAGCCGCCGCTCGGCCTCGGCGCGCAGGCCCGCCCAGGTCATCCACGCGGCCGCGACCGCGGCGACGCAAAGGGCCTGGGCGACGACCTCGAGCGGCGCAGCGCCGGCGA
>JAGQIT010001458.1 GCA_020431135.1 Myxococcales bacterium
CGGCTCGCAGCCGATGACGATGACCTGGGGATCGAGGGCGACGAGCTCCTCGGTGGTGAGCGGCGCGTGGCCGTCGATCCCGCGGCGGGCGGCGAGGTTGTCGAGGCCGGCGTAGCGGGCGACGTCGTCGAAGGTCGTGTGGGCGCCGGCGACGAAGCCCTCGCCCCAGGAGAGCGCGGCGAGGCGCGGGCCGTCGCCGGTCGCCTCGGCGAGCTCGGCGAGCTCGGCCTGCTGCCCGGCGATCAGCCGCTCGCCCGCGGCCTCCGCGTCGACCGCAGCGGCGATCGCCCGGGTGTGCCGCCAGAGGTCGTCGAAGCCGCGGAACGCGTCGAGGGTCAGGGTCTCGACCCCGTGGGCGTCGAGGAAGGCGCGGGTCTCGGGGGCCGTGAAGGAGGCGATGATGACGAGCTCCGGCGCCCGCGCGAGGAGGGCCTCGCTGCTCCCGGCGAGGCGGGGGATCGCAGCTGGCCAGCGCTCGACGATCGTCGAGTAGCGCGGATCGTCGACGAGCGGGCTGAGGGCGACGACCCGCGGGCGGACCGCGTCGCCGAGGCCCCAGAGGACCTCGTCGCTGAGGATCGTCTGCGATGCGATCCGCTCGATCTTCGCCGCCGAGGTGGGCGTCCCCTCATCCTGTCCTTTCGTGCAGGTGCATCCGGCAGCGATGAGCGCGACGAGGCCGACGACGGCCGCGAGGTGGGCGAGCGCGGAGCGCAGACCGGCGCCAGCGCCCGCAGGGCTCCGCGTCGCGCCTTCGTGGGCCGGAGCGGCGCTGACGGGACGGCGCTGCACGGCGAGCGTCGTCGGCGTCGAGCGGCTCGTCGAGGGCGAGCGGGCGTGGGCGGGGCTGCGGGTCACGGGCTCTCGGTCAGGGGAGGAGGGTCATCGAGTAGGGCGGGAGGCCGGTGCCAAGTGGTTCGTCGGTGAGAGGGACGAGCGGATCGCCGGGTGCGTCGCCGAGGGCGTAGGCCCGGACGCCGCTGCCGCCGGGGCTGCGGTCGCCGAGCCACAGGGTACCGCCGGCGATCTCGAGGGTCTGCTCGCTGCTCTGGAGGCCGCTGAGAACCGGCTCAGGAGCGCCCTGCGCGGCCCCCTCGGCGTCGAGGAGGACGCGGTAGACGACGACCTCGGCGAAGTCCTCGGTGTAGCTGGCGAAGTAGAGCGCGTCGCCGTCGGGGGTCAGGGCGAAGGCCTGCGGCTGGAGGTAGGAGGTGATCCCGAGCCCGGCGAGGACCGCCGCGGAGACCACCCAGGCGCTCGTCAGCGTCGTCAGGTCGAGGCGCTCGATCCCCTCGCTGAGGAGCAGCAGCGAGCGCCCGCTCGGATCGCCGGGATCGACGCGCCACTGCCGGGCCCACGCCCCCTGGAGCTGGATCCCCTGGATCCCGTCGGCGGCGGCGTCGAGGTCGTAGAGGCGACCGGAGGCGCGATCGACGACCGCGACCTCCTCACGGGCGCCGCGCGGGACGAAGCCGCTCTCGCGGTCGAGGCGCTCGAGGCTGACGAGGAGGACGTCGCCGCAGACGATCGCCTGCGACGCCTCCGGGTTGCCGTCGGCGTCGGCGAC
>JAGQIT010001459.1:0-374 GCA_020431135.1 Myxococcales bacterium
GGCGCCCGAGCGCGACGACCGAGGCGAAGTCCGCCGCCTCGGCGCGCGTGGCCTCGGAGATCGCCGCGGGGTCGAGCTCCTGCGCCCTCGCGATCATCGCGGCGAAGTCGCGGACGCGGCCGCCGGCGGCGATCTGCGCCCGGACCTCGGCGCGCGCGTCGGCGATGACGGCGTCCAGACGGGCTTGACGGCTCATGGCGCGATCTCCTCTGCGTCTGCTTCCTCTGAGTCCTCGGAGAGCCAGCCCATGCGCCCTAGCTCGGCCTGCAGCCGCCGACGCGCCCGCCAGGCCCGCACCGCCATGTTGTTCGCGGACACGCCGGCCTCGGCGGCCGCCTCCGCCGTCGACAGCCCCTCGACCTCGCGGAGCACGA
>JAGQIT010001459.1:475-2184 GCA_020431135.1 Myxococcales bacterium
CGAGCTCGGCGAGGCGCTCCTCGGCGCGGCGTCGGGTGTCCTTCGCCCGCAGGAAGTTGCGCGCGACGTTGGTCGCGATCCCGCGGACCCACGTAGCGAAGGACGAGCGACCGTCGAAGCCGGCGAGGCCGACGACCGCGCGCGCGAATGTCTCTTGGGTCAGGTCCTCGGCGTCGGTCGAGCGCCCGACCATGAAGCACAGGCGGCGATAGACCCGGTCGAAGTGCTCTTGGTAGAGCTGCGCCCACGCCTGGACGTCGCCGGCTCGCGCGGCGGCGACGAGGTCGTCCGACGCCAGCGCGGGCGCGGGCGCGGGCGCGGGCGCGTCGTCGCGCACTGCGGGCGCCGAGCGGCTGGAGGACGCGGAGGGAGGCATCGCCGACCCTTGGTAACGGCAGGGGAGGCTGACATTACCGGGCCGCGTTGGTTTTTGCGTGCGCGGGCTCACGCCCTAGAGGCGCGTCGCAGCCTCCGCGTAGAGCCGCGATCCCACCGGAGCCGCCTATGGCGCGTCGAGGGACGCGAGCGCCATCGTCCCGACGCCCTTGAGCGCGTGCTCGCCGCGGGCGCTGAAGCGCAGGCCGGAGCCGGCGACGAGGTCGGTGATCGTCCGCGACACCCAGACCTCGCCGCGACCGGCCTTCGCCTGCACCCGCGCCGCGACGTGGACCGCGATCCCGCCGACGTCGTCGCCGCGCAGCTCGACCTCGCCGATGTGGACGCCGACGCGGATCGCCACGCCGATCGCCTCGAGGCCCTCGACCAGCGCGCGGCCGCAGCGGACGGCGCGGCCCGGCGCGTCGAAGAGGGCGAGGATCCCGTCGCCCGTCGACTTGATCACGCGGCCGCCGGCGGCCTCGACGAGGTCGCGGCTGCGGCGGTCGTGCTCGTCGAGGAGCGCCCGCCACGACTCGTCGCCGAGGCGCGTCGCGGTCGCGGTCGAGTCGACGATGTCGGTGAAGAGCACCGAGGCGAGGACGCGCTGGGTCGCCGGGCGGGCGGCGTGGCGGCTGCCGGTGATGAACTCGGCGACGCGCGCGGGGAGGGCGTCGTCGCCGAAGAAGGGGAGGTGATCGCGGCCGGGGAGCTCGCAGAACTGGGCGTCGGGGATCCGCGCGGCGAGGTCGCGGCCGGCGTCGACCTCGACGACGGCGTCGTCGCGGCGGTGGCAGACCATCGTCGGCGCGGCGATCGATCCGAGGACGTCGCGGACGTCGAGCTCGGCGACGAGGCGCCAGAGCTCGCGCAGCCCGCTCGGGCTGACCGCGTTGCGCTCGAAGCGGGCGAAGCGATCGCGGGCCTCGGGGTCGCCGGCGAGGCTCGGGGCGAAGAGGTCGAGGGAGGTGCCCGTGCCCCAGCGCGCGCTCGTCGACGCGACCAGCCGATCGAGACCTGGCCGATCGAGCATCATCGGGTAGTCGGGGGCGCGGAGGAAGCGGGCGAAGGTGCCGTAGAGAACGAGGGCGCTGACCCGCTGCGGGTGGGTCGCGGCGAAGAGGCAGGCCATCGGCCCGCCCTCGGAGATCCCGAGGATCGCGGCGCGGCGGCTGCCGGCCGCGGTCATCACGGCGCAGAGATCCTCGATCCGCCGCTCGAGGCTGGGGGCGCCGCCGCGGCGATCCGAGAGGCCGCTGCCGCGCTTGTCGAAGAGGATCACCCGGGCGAAGGCGGTCAGGCGCGCGACGTACTCGGCGTAGCCGGGGAGCTCG
>JAGQIT010001460.1 GCA_020431135.1 Myxococcales bacterium
TCGTCCTCGAGGCTGGGTAGCCGCGTAGGCTGTCGAAGCGCGCAGGTCGGGCGCGCACGGGCGCCCCGGCGGTGCCCAGCGGAGAGGACACTGTGGCCCCCTGGAACGAAGTTTCCTGCGGGGCCGCGCTGTGTTTCTATGGTCGGGAACCTCGGCCGCCGCGCCGCGTAGTGCAGACAGCCAGAGGCCCCATGAACTCTCCGCGAGCGAGCTCCACATCTAGCCAACGCAGCCTCCTCGTCGCCGGGATCGTCCTGATCGCTGGCGCCGCGATCTGGGGCTTCTTCCGGCGCAGCGACGACGCGGCGGACGACGTCGCGGAGGCGGCCAGGCCGGCGTCGCTCGGGGCGCGCGGCGGCCTTGAGGGCGCCGAGGGAGGGGAGAACGACCCGCGGATCCGCGGCGCCCTCGGGCTCCCGCGCGGGGCGATCCTCGGCAGCGTCCGCGACGTCGACGGGGCGCCGATCGCTGGGGCGGAGGTCTGCGGGCGGGCCTCGTCGATGCTCCTCCCGAGCGCCGATGCGACGCGGCCGCGGTGCACGACGAGCGGCCCCGACGGGCGCTATCGCCTCGACGATCTGCCGCCGGTCAGCTACCGCATCAGCGCGAGCGCCCCGCGCTTCATCGCCGGCCGCTTCCGCCTGCCGGGGCCGGACACGCTCGTCCAGCCGCCCGCGGGGGGCGAGCGTCGGGGCGTCGACATCGTTCTCGAGGGCGGAGGCATCGAGATCGGCGGCGTCATCAAGGACCTCAGCGGCGGCGAGATCGAGGGCGCCCTGGTCGAGGTCGACGGCGCCTACACGACCAGCGACGGCGACGGCCGCTTTTCGCTCTGGGTCCGCCCCGGCGACGCGCAGGTCAACGCGCAGGCCGAGGGCTACAGCCCGGGGGACGCCCGCGGCGCGGCCCCGGGGCACGAATTCGAGGTCTTCCTCACCCCGGAGGCGGTGCTCCTCGGCGAGGTCGTCAGCGCCGAGGACGGCGCGCCGATCGAGGGCGCGACGGTGATGGCCGGCAACATGAGCGGGCACGTGATCACCGACGCGCAGGGGGCCTTTCGCCTCACCGGGCTCCCCCCCGGCGGCTATCGGCCGCGGGCGATCGCCGACGATGCCCGCGGCGAGGCCGAGGTCCGGACGGTGCTCAGCGTCGGCGAGACCTCGGCGCCGATCACCATCCGGGCCCATCGCGCGGCGCTCGTCGAGGGGGCGATCGTCGCCGATGACGGCAGCCTCTGCGCGCAGGGCGGCGTGTCGCTGCGCGATCCGGCGACCGAGAACACGGCCTACGGCGCGGTCGAGGCCGACGGCGCCGTCCACCTGCGCGGGGTCCTTCCGGGCGACTACCGCGTGGTGGTCGTCTGTGACGGCTACGCCCCGCGCGAGGAGTACCCGAACATCGCGGTCGCCGAGGCGCCGCTGCGGGAGCTCCGTTGGGACGTCGAACGCGGCTACGCGATCCGCGGGGAGGTCGTCGGCCCGGCGGGCGCGGCCCTGACGACGATGCGGGTCGCCGCCGCCCGCCAGGCGCCTCCAGGGGAGGCGCGCGCCCGCCAGCTCGCCCGCCAGACCTTCCCGCAGGTCGACGGTCGCTTCGCCATCGAGGGGCTGATCCCCGGCGACTACGAGGTCCGCGTCATGGCCTGGAGCCCGCCGCAGGCGATCCCGGCGCCGCTGCGCGTGACCGTCGGGGAGGGCGATCTCGAGGGCGTGCGGATCGAGCTGCCGGAGGTCGGGGCTCTCCGCGGTCGCGTCGTCGACGGCGACGGTCAGCCGGTCCCCAGCGTCCGGGTCCAGGCCCGCGCCGCCGCCGGCTCGTTGGCGATCCACGGCCATTCAAGCCCAGAGGTCAGCGTCGCCGACGACGGCGGCTTCGTCCTCCCGAGCCTCGCCGCCAGAAACTACCGGGTCTCGGCCTTGCGCGGCTACATACCCGTCGACGCGGCGGGCGGCGGCTCGGCGAGCGCCGACGTCGAGGTCAACGCGGGGGAGACAACCGAGGTCGAGCTCGTCGTCGCAGCGCTCGACGGGGTGATCCGCGGGCAGGTCGTCGACGCCGACGGCAGCCCTGTGGTCGACGCCTTCATCAGCGCGATGGCCGAGCCAGAGAACGCCCCGGGGTCGCCGATCCGGATGGCGCGCTGGAACGATCACGCGCTCGCGCCGAAGCTCAGCGATCAGGAGGGCCGCTTCACCCTCGAGGCGCTGGCGCCGAGCAAGCACACGATCATCGCCAAGCGGCGCGGCGGCGGCGAGGCCTTCCTCGAGCACGTCGAGGTCGGCAGCGACGTGACCCTGACCATCGCCGCGACCGCGAGCCTGCGCGGCGTCGTCGGCTTCGCCGGCGGCGGGGCGCCCGAGCGCTTCTGGATGACTGCGACCGACGACTCCGTCGGCTTCTTCCACAGCGAGACCTTTGTGCGCACGGAGGGCCGCTTCGCCTTCGAGGCGCTGCCGGCGGGCACCTACAAGGTCGACGTCCGCTCGGCGACCGGCGACGCGTCGGCCGGTGTCGAGCTCGCGGCGGGCGACGCCCGCGAGGACCTGCGGATCGAGCTCACCCCGCGGGTGAAGGTCCGCGGCCAGGTCGTCGACAGCGACGGCGCGCCGGTGCCTGGGATCCGCGTGTCGATCCGCAGCGGCTACGGCGGCACGCAGTCGTTCATGTTCGACGCGGGGGATGGCAGCGACCGCCGCTTCGTCACGGACGAGGCCGGCAGGTTCGAGCTCGACCGCGCGCCCGCGGGGGTGGTGACCGTGTCGCTCACGCCGGTGAGCCGCGGCGACAGCGAGTTCGGCCTCTCGGCGATACCTGCGGTCATCGATCCCGAGACCGCGGTCTTCGAGCTGCCGCCGCTGACGATCGCCCGCGAGCGCCTCGAGGACGGCCAGATCAGCGGCGCCCTCGGCTACGGCCTCAAGTCGTGGCCGGCGGACGTCGAGCCGATCGAGGATCGCCTGGTCGTCGAGCGCGTGTTCGCCGGGGGCCCGGCGACCGCGGCGGGGATCGTCCCCGGCGACGAGATCGTCAGCGTCGACGGCCAGGACGTCCGCCCGCCGAACCGCCACCGCTACCACACCCTGACCCGAGTCGCGCCGGGGACGACGCTGCGGATCGGCTTGGCGCGCGGGGAGACGGTCGCGCTGACGGCGGCTGAGCCCCGCTGAGACGCGCCCTCGTCAGCGGTCGCGCGCCGTCGTAGAGTCGCCGCGATGGCCGGGTCCTGGGAGCACTTCGCCCACGACAGCGACATCGGCGTGCGCGGCCGCGGAGCGACGGTCGCCGAGGCCTTCGCGGCGGCCGGCGTCGCCCTGACGGCGGTGATCACCGGGCCCGACGGCGTCGCCCCGCGCGAGGTCGTCGCGCTCGCCTGCGAGGCCCGGGCGCTCGATCTCCTCCTCGTCGAGTGGCTCGACGCGATCATCTTCGAGATGGCCACCCGCGGCCTGCTCTTCAGCGACTACAGCGTGACCATCGACGGTAGCGAGGGCGCCTGGGTGCTCCGCGGCGAGGCCCGCGGCGAGGCGATCGACGTCGACCGCCACGCCCCCACGGTCGAGGTCAAGGGGGCGACCTTCACCGGCCTCCGCGTCG
>JAGQIT010001461.1 GCA_020431135.1 Myxococcales bacterium
CACCCAGGTCTTCCACAACCCCTTCAGCGAGACCATCGAGGCGCTCTACACCTTCCCGCTCGCCGACGACGGGGCGGTCGACGACTACGCGATCACCATCGGCACCAAGCGGATCCGCGGCGAGGTGAAGGAGCGCGAGGAGGCGCGGAAGATCTACGAGAAGGCGAAGGAGGAGGGCAAGAGCGCCGGCCTCCTCGAGCAGCAGCGGACCAACATCTTCTCCCAGAGCCTCGCCAACATCCCGCCGGGGCAGTCGGTCGAGGTGACGATCCACGTCGTCCAGCCGGTCCACCAGGAGAGCGGGCGGATGGAGCTCGCGCTGCCGACGGTGGTCGGCGAGCGCTACATCCCGGCCGAAGGGGCCCCCCACGCCGACGCCCTCAGCGGCCCGGCGAAGCCGGCGGGCGCGGTGTCGTGCGCCGATCTCGAGGTCACGGTGGCGATCGAGTCCGGCGAGCTCGGGATCCAGGGCCTCGACTCGAAGTTCCACACCGTCGACGTCGATCGCCAGGAGGACGGCGTCCTCGTCGAGCTGGCGAAGGCCGGCGAGCTCCTCAACCGCGACTTCGTCCTCTCGTGGAGCCTGCGCGGCGAGGCCCCGAAGGCGTCGCTCATCGCCCAGGCCGACGCCAAGGGCGACGGCGGCCACTTCACCCTGACGATCGCGCCGCCGGAGACGGTCAAGGACGAGCAGGTCCGCGGGCGCGAGCTGATCTTCGTCATCGACTCCTCGGGGTCGATGCGCGGGCGCCCGCTCGAGGCCGCCAAGGCGACCGTCGAGCACGCCCTCGGGAGCATGCGCCCGGAGGACACCTTCCAGATCCTCAACTTCGCCAGCGGCGTGTCGTCGCTCGGCAAGGCGCCGATCGCCAACACCGCGGACAACCACCGGCGCGCCCGCACCTACCTCGACACGGTCCTCGGGATGGGCGGCACCGAGATGCTCTCGGGGATCCGCGGCGCCCTCGGGATGCCGCACGACGACGATCGCCTGCGCATGGTCCTCTTCCTCACCGACGGCTACATCGGCAACGAGCAGGCGATCTTCACGACCTTGGAGGAGACCATCGGCGACGCCCGCCTCTTCAGCCTCGGCGTCGGCTCGTCGGTCAACCGCCACCTCCTCGAGGGGATGGCCCGCTTCGGCCGCGGCGCGGTCACCTACATGGGCCCGGAGGAGTCGCCCAAGGTCGTCGTCGATCGCTTCTACGAGCGCATCGACAACCCTGTCCTCACGGACATCCGCGTCGACTGGGGCGACGTCGAGGTCGACGCGGTGCTCCCGGGGACGATCCCCGACCTCTTCGCCGGCCAGCCCGTCGTCGTCTTCGGCAAGTACAAGGGCGCGCCGTCGGGGACGATCCACCTCGAGGGCAAGCTCGGCGGCGAGGACGTGCGGATCCCGGTGGAGGTCGACTTCTCGAAGGCCGAGAACGCCAGCGGCCTGGCGTCGATGTGGGCGCGCAAGCAGATCGACGAGTGGCTCGGCTCGCGGCGCTTCCGCGACGAGCAGGACAAGCTCCGCGAGCTCGTCACGGAGCTGGCGATCGAGCGCAGGATCATGACCGAGTACACCTCCTTCGTCGCCGTCGGCGAGGAGGCGGTCGCCCAGGGCGACGGCTCGTACAAGACCGTCGTCCAGGCCCTCGAGGTCCCGCTGGGGACCGAGGCGGGCGCCGGCGAGGCCTTCGGCGTCGGCGGCCTCGGCCTCGTCGGCACCGG
>JAGQIT010001462.1 GCA_020431135.1 Myxococcales bacterium
GAGAAGATGTTGCACGACGACCAGCGGACCTCGGCGCCGAGGGCGACGAGGGTCTCGATCAGGACGGCGGTCTGAATCGTCATATGCAGGCAGCCGGCGATCCGGGCGCCCGTAAGCGGCTTGCTCTCGCCGTACTTGGCGCGGAGGGACATCAGCCCCGGCATCTCCTTCTCGGCGATGCGGATCTCCTTGCGCCCCCAATCGGCGAGCGAGAGGTCCTTGACCTTGTAGTCCTTCTTCGATTCGGCGAGCTTGGTCACGGTCGACATATCTGCGGTGATTCCTGTCTGGGCCCTACGCGGCCCGTTTGCGGTGAAATGGTGGGAGGGCGGCGCGGCCTAGGAGGCCGCCGCCTCGCGGTAGATCGGCGTCCAGCCCGAGCTGTCCTTGAAGAGGCGGACGCAGCGGATCTGCCGGCGATCGGTGAGGAAGAAGCGGTGGTAGAGGCCGGCGGGGACGACGAGGAGATCGCCCTTCTCGACCTCGGCGCGGATCCAGCGGTCGCCGTCCGAGCGCAGGTCGAAGATCCCCTCGCCCTCGAGGACGAAGCGGACCTCGTCGTCGGTGTGGAGGTGCTCGTCCTTGAACTTGGCGCAGAGGCCGTCGAGGTTCGGCGTGTCCGGGCGCAGCTCGATGATGTCCTGGGTGACGTAGCCGCGGTCGCTCTTCAGGCGATCCATCGTCGGCTGGTAGTCGACGGGGTCGACCTCGAGCTGCTCGTGGAGGACGCCGATCTTCGCCAGTTCAGCGCGATCGACGGTCGATTCGGGGGCGTCGAGCCAGGTCAGCTTCATCGGTGGATTCCTCGGGGGGTCCGCTCAGGTGGCGACGATCGGCAGGCCCATGCGGTGGGCCTCGACGAGGGCGCGGAAGAGGTAGTCGTAGCACTCGGCCTGGGTCTTCGCCTGGACCCAGTCGCGGCCCCAGACGTAGACGCCGTGGCCGGCGACGATGACCGCGTCGACGTCGGGGTAGGCGTCCATCGCCGCGGCCATGCTGTCGGTGAGCTCGGCCTCGCGGGCGGTGTTGGCGATGATCGGCACGCGCAGGGTGTCGAAGCAGCCGACGCCGCGCAGGCCCTTCTGCATCTCGATCCCCTGGCAGCGCAGCTCGCCGGGGCGGCCGTCGGGGCTGAAGAGGCGGGCGGCGAGGAGCGCCCAGATCGAGTGGCTGTGGATCACCGCGCCGGCGCCCCGCTGGCGGTAGGCGTTGAAGAAGAGCGGCCGGCACTCGCTGATCTTGAGGGCGGGGTTCGTCGGCGCCCGGCGGACGACGGCGCGATCGAGGGCGTCGCCGTCGAGGAGGTAGATGTCCTCCGGCTGCATCCGCTCCTTCTGCACGCCGGAGGGCGCGATGAAGATCCCCTCGGGGCCGCGGATCGAGATCCCGCCGCCGGTCCCGCTCACCCAGCCGAGGCCGTAGAAGAGGCGGCACAGCTCGCAGATCAGGTCGGGGATGGGGGTCGCGTCGGTCATCGCGGGCGCAGCGGGGCCGGTGCGCTGTTTGCGGCGGCCGCCGGGAGCATACACGGGGTCGTCACGGGCGGCACCCGCGGCGGCAGTGTGGAAGCTCGCGGGCTGTCAGGTTTTGTCGCCTGTCTGTGACAGGGCGTGACGCGCCGATCAGCGGCGGCGACGGCGGAGCAGGAGGAGGAGGGCGAGGCCGAAGGCGGCGGCCGGGCGCGGGTCGTCCAGCCGGCAGGCGCAGCCCTCGGGATCGTCGATTTGGCCGCCTGTGGTCGCGTCTGTGCCGTCTCCCGTGGTCGCGCCGCCGGTGCTCGCGTCGGTGCCGGCGCTGCCGCCCGTCGAGCCGTCGGTGCCGCTCGTGCCGGAGGTGGATCCGTCGGTGCCGCCGGTCGTCTCGCAGTCGGGGTTGCCGACGAAGCTCGACTCACCGCAGTCGCCGCCGGTCGTCGCCATGCCCTCGATCACAGTGATCGTGAAGTTGGCGTAGGTCGTCGCGCTGCGATCCATCGGGTCGGTGACGTCGATCCGGATCATCACGCTGCTGCCGGCGGTCTCGGGCGGCGGCGTGAAGTCGATCGTCGACATGTCGGCGACCACCGGCTCGTCGACGAGGAAGGGGATCCACTCGAGCTTGTCGGCGTCGGTGAACGACCAATAGGCGGTCATCGTCGCGCCGTCGGCCGCCGAGTGGCAGACGTCGAGGGGCACCGCCTGATCGGCGTAGGTGAAGTCGATGTTGTCCTCGATCGCGAGCGCCGGCGGCGAGTCGGCCGGATCGTCGCTGTCGACGACCTTGACCACCCCGGAGCGGAACGACCAGAGGTTGATCCACGGCTCCCAGGTGTAGCCCTCGATGATGTAGGAGCCGACCTCGAGCTCGCTGGTGTCCCAGAGGACCGGCTTCGCCGCCTCGTCGAAGGTGATCAGCCGGCGCTCGTCGTCGCCGGTGATCCGGTGCCAGCAGTCGGCCCACTCCGTGCTGGTCTCGAAGATGTCCTCGGGATCGACGATCTCCGGGTCGATGAGG
>JAGQIT010000169.1 GCA_020431135.1 Myxococcales bacterium
GACAGCGGCCACGTCTGGTACGTCAAGGCGCGGGTCGAGTCGACGGTCGGCGCCAAGGGGGCCGCGATCGAGTCGTGGCAGCGGGCCTGGGAGCTCGCGCCGGGCGGCGCCCATCTCGTGGTCCCCGAGGCCTGGGACTGGGCGAGCGCGGAGGCCTCGCAAGACGACCTCGTCGAGCGCATGCTTGCGAGCATGCGCACCGCGAACGAGGCCTCGTTGGTCGTCGCCCTCGCCGAGAAGGTCGCCCGCAAGCACCCCGACCAGGCGGCGCACGCCCTCGAGCGGGTCGGCGCGACCTCGGCGACCGCGGTGCTCACCCTCATCCGCCAGCGCCTCGTCCGCGGCCTCCGCGATCAGGCCCGCGAGGCGGCGATGACGGACCTCGGTCCGCCGGCGGTGATCTGCCGGCGCTGCGCCGCGGCGATGCCCCGCTTCAGCTTCCGCTGCAACGACTGCGGCGTCTGGGACAGCGCCGTCGCCTTCGGCGAGCGCGTCGAGGCGGCGCCGGAGTCGGATCTGAGGAGCGCCGTTGACCTCCCCGCCTGAGCAGACGACGACCCGCGGCCGCGGCCGCCGGGTGGAGAGCTTCTTCGCGCTCCTCCGCCGGTTCTCGCGGCTGTGGGGCTTCGCGCTCTTCCTCGTCTTCACCGTCTACCTCTTCCGCGAGGTGGTGGTCCCCTTCATCTTCGCCTTCGCGCTCGCCTACCTGCTGTCGCCGATCATCAAGCGGATGGCGCCGCGCCTCGGCCGGGCGCTCGCCGTCGTCGTCGTCTACCTCGGCGTCTTCGCGGTGATCGGCGCCTTCGTCGGCGTCCTCCTGCCTGCGCTGATCAAGGACTTCGCCCGCCTCCGCGACTCGGCGCCGGAGATCATCGCCTACGTCGACGACAACCTCGTGCCGCAGGCGAGCGCGTGGATCGAGGACTCCTTCGGCTCGCTCGAGGGCGCCGAGGACGAGGTCGCGGTCGGCCAGCCGCTGCCCGTCGGGCCCCTCGGACCCGTCGATCCCGCCGAGGTGCTCAAGCCGCCGCCGCCCGAGCTGATCGCCACCCAGCGCCCCGACGGGAGCTGGCAGATCAGCCTCGAGGGGGTCCGCCTCCACATCGAGGAGACGGGGCAGGGGAGCTGGACGATCGAGGCGCCGTCGGGCGAGGAGGGGACCCTCGGCGACACGATGCGCAAGCTCGTGGCGACCAAGGGGACCGAGTACACCGGCAGGATCGCCGAGGGCCTGCGGGCGCTGATCACCGGCGTGACCTCGTTCCTCACCCGCCTGGTGATCACCTTCATGCTCGGGGCGTTCATCCTCGTCGACCCGACGCGGATCACCGGCTTCCTGCGCTCGCTCATCCCCTTCGCCTACCGCGACGACTTCGACGAGATCGTCGAGAAGGTCGACGTCGGCCTCGCGGGGGTCATCCGCGGCCAGCTCCTGATCTGCCTCGTCAACGCGATCCTGACGTGGATCGGCCTCGTCCTCGTCGGCGTGAAGTACTCCTTCCTCCTCGCCCTCGCCGCCGGGGTGTTCTCGCTGATCCCGATCTTCGGGACGATCATCTCGTCGATCCCGATCATGGTCGTGGCGATGGTCTCCGGCGAGGACGGGATCGCCTTCGGCCCGCCGCTGCTGATGCTCGCCTGGATCTCCGGGATCCACCTCCTCGAGGCCAACGTCCTCAACCCGAAGATCATCGGCGACTCGGCGCACATGCATCCGGTGATCGTCATCTTCGCCCTCCTCGCGGGCGAGAACCTCTACGGCCTCACGGGCGCGCTCCTGGCCGTGCCGGCGGCCAGCGTCGTCCAGACCCTCTACCTCTACGCGCTGCGCCGCTCGGACGTCTTTCAGCGCGAGCACTCGCCGGAGTCGTCGGCGGTCGCCACCCTCGACGGCGACTCGCTCGGCTGAGCACGTGGGGTCCGGATTGATCGCGCTGTAGGGTCGCCTGCGCGGCTGTCG
>JAGQIT010001463.1 GCA_020431135.1 Myxococcales bacterium
GTCGTCGCCGCGACCCCGGGGCTCGAGGGCGCCTTCCTCGACGTCCCCGCCTGCGTGGCGATCGGCGCGCGCGCGCTCGAGGCCGACCCTGCGCTCGCCGCCCGCGTCACGCCGATCGCCGGCGACATCTTCAAGACCCCCTTCCCCGCGGGCTGCGATCTCATCACGATGTGCCGCTCGGCGATGGACTGGGGCGACGATCGCATCGGCCCGATCTACGCCAAGATCCGCGACGCCCTGCCGAGCGGCGGCGCCCTCCTGATCATCGAGCGCATGCTCCCGGAGGCGATCGATGAGGCCGCCCTCCCCCTCTACCTGCGCTCGGTCTACTTCCTCGCAAAGTCGCAGAGCACCCGCTACCGCCGGCCCTCCGAGCACGTCCGCCTCCTCGAGGCGGCGGGCTTCGCCGACATCGAGATCATCGAGCCGCCGCGGGCCCCCTACGAGCTCTTCCAGTCGATGCGGATCATCGCGGCGCGGAGGCGCGACTGAGTGACGGCGCCGTCGTCCGGCGACGCAGCGGCGCTCGAGGCCGCCTGGCGCGACCTCATCGACGCCGACGTGCCAGCGGCGACGAGCGTGCTGCGCCGCTACCGGCGGGTCTTCGGCGTCGTCGACCCGGCGCTGCGCATCGACGACGCGATCCTCGACACCTGCTCGCTCGGCGAGGGCGCGATCCTGCGCCGCCTCGGGAGCTACGGCGGCGTCGAGATCATCGTCTGCGACGAGACCCAACAGATGCGCACGGGCACCTACAAGGCGCTCGACGCCTGCGTCACCGCGGCCGCCCTGCGCGGCGCCGGGATCCGCCGCGTCGTCGCGTCGTCCGGCGGCAACCTGTCGGCGGCGCTCGGGGCCTACCTCCAGCACGCGGGGATCGAGGCGCTCCTCTTCCAGCCGTCGACGACGCTCTTTAAGCAGGACCGCCGCTTCTTCGGCGGCAGCACCCGCCTGATCAGCGTCGACCTCCCGGAGCCGCAGGTGAAGAGCCTCGCCGCCGCGGTCGCCGAGCGCTACGCGATCACGCCGATCCCCGACACGCGCTGGCGACTCGCCGCCTCGGCCGCGCGGGCGATGTTCGTCGCCGAGGCGATCCGCGGCGCTCTCGGGCCGATCGACTTCCTCACCCAGACGGTCTGCGCCGGCTTCGGCCCGACCGGCATCTACAGCTGCCTCCGGCTCCTGCGCCGCCGCGGCCTCCTGCGCGCGTCGGCGATCCCGCGGCTGATGGGCTTCCAGCAGGAGGCCAACTCGCCGATCGTCCGGGCCTGGCGGGCCGGCGCCCACGAGCTCAGCGCCGAGCACATCGCCCCGGCGCCCGAGCGCTACATCGAACCTGGCCTCTACAACACCAACCCGGGGCCGCACTACGCCCGCCTCGCGGCGCTGATGCGGACCTTCGGCGGGGCGATGATGGCGATCGGCGAGGCCGAGTACCGCGACTACGCAGAGCTCGTGCGCGCCGATCTCGAGGCCGCCGGCGTCCGCATGTCGACCCTCCCGGGGAGCGACGACCTCCTCGAGAAGACCGGGCTCCTCACCGGCGTCGGCATCTACCGGGCCATCGACGCCGGGATCCTCCAGCCGGGCGAGCTCTTCCTCTACATGCTCACCGGCGGCCACCGAGAGCTCGACGCCGCGGCGACGCCAGAGCCCGATCTCGTCGTCGACGACTCGCAAAGCGAGGCCGCGTGGACCGAGCTCATCGGCGAACGCTACGGCCTCGATCGCGCCGCCGAGTGAGCGCGACGCTCCCCGCTGCAACGCAGCCGACGGGTCCAACCGACGAGCGCAGGGATCACGGCGAGAGGCGGGCCTCGACAGGCCCGCGACCGCGACCGCCCGCGAGAGTCCACGCGGTCACGAGCGCCCAGGATCCACCGGCGCCGCCAGGGTCACGCCCTTCTCGCGCAGGTGGTCGGCGGCCTCGACCAGCGCCGGCCACTCGTTGAAGAGGCGCCCGAGCTGACCGATGAACGATCGCGTCCGCATGAGCCCGCGCTCCGCGTCGCCCTCGCTGAGGAGGAACTCGCGCGGGACCACGTAGTCCGGCCGCGTCAGGGCCTCGGCGCAGCTGTCGATGTGCGCGGCGACGTCCTCGGCCCAGGGCTTCGGCGCGCGACCGTAGCGCTCGAGGATCCCGCAGAGGTGATCGAGGTAGCGGCTCTTCTGGGCCCAGAAGCGGCGCTGGAGGAGCTCGCGCAGATCGCTGACCGACGCCCGCCCGAGCTCCTCGAGGCCGCGCCCGAGCGCCCGCATGCGCTCGCGCGGCGACGTCGGCGTCGGCGTCGACGCGAGGATGCACTGGTTGACCAGCTCGCCGATCCGCACCCAGCTGC
>JAGQIT010001464.1 GCA_020431135.1 Myxococcales bacterium
CGCCGGTCGTGTCGCCGGTCGTCGACGTCGCGCTGTCGCTGGTCGCGGTCGTCCCGCTCGTGCTGTCGCTGGTCGCGGTCGTCGAGCTCGCCGCGCTCGTGCCCGTCATCGACGCGCTCGAGTCCGTGCCGGCGCTCGCGGTCCCTGTCGCGCCGTCCGTGCCCCCGGTCGTGCCTGTCGTCCCGCTCGTCCCGCTGGTTCCGGCCGACCCCGAGCTCTCGCTCTCGCCGGCGGTCGTGCCGGCCGACGACGCCGACGCCGTCTCCTCGCCGCCGCCGGAGCAGGCCGCGAGCACGAGCGCCGCGACGAGGCCCGCGGCGCAGCGGAGCCGGGAGGTGGAGGCGAGGGGAGAGCGGGAGAAGGACAAGGCGCGCATGTGCGCATCATACCCGCATTCGCGGGCTCCCCGAACAACTCAAGGCGACGCTCGAGCGAGGAGCCCGGCAGCGCTCCCGCGCCCTCGCTTGTCCTCATCGACGGCGCGGACTCTCACCACAGGCGGCTAGAGGGCGTCGCCGTATTCGCCGAGGAAGCCCTCGAGGAGGCTCATGAACGACGGCCACTCGTGATCGCCGTCGCCGCGGTGGCGGTGGTCCTCGGGGAGCGCGGCGGCGAGGAGCTCGAGGGCCCGCTTCCCGGGGTCCTTCTCGCCCCACAGCAGATCGAGGCGCGGGCGCGGCTCGCCGGTGGCGTAGCCGCGGAGCCACCGCCAGGTCCGCTCGATCGCCTCGACCGGCGGGCTCGGCTCCCAGTCCGCGAGGCCGCCCGCCTCGTCGATCTCGTCGATGATCAGCGACGGCCCGAGGAAGGGCGCGAGGGCGACGATCCGATCGACGTCGTCGGGGAACTGGCGGGCGTACTCAAAGGTCACGAGGCCGCCCGCCGACATCCCGAGCCAGCTCCGCCGCCTGCGCTCGCCGGCGGCGACGACCTGCGAGCGGATGTCCTCCGTGACCTCGCCGATCACGTACGAGGGCGCGAGGCGGTAGACGACGAGGATGTCCGACCTGCACCCGTGATCGCGGAGGAGGTCGATGACGCCGTGCTTGGCGAGGTCCTCCGGGGTGTCGGTGGCCCCGGCGATCAGGAGCAGGAGGTCCTCGGTCGGCCGCCGCCGTCCCTTGTGAAAGAGGTACTCGCGCGTCGACGGGTTGATCTCCTTGCCGACGAGCTTGCAGCCGAGGACGGCCGACGACAGGGAGAGGGCGGCCAGGAGCTGACGGCGTGAGAGCTCGCCGGACATCGGCGCGGATGATGCCACGACCGCGCGCGCCGGCGCTGTCGCTTCGCCCGCGTCGTGCCGCGCAAGCGTCGTTCTCCGGTCGAGCGCGGGGTCTTCGACGCGGCGCTTCGACGGCTCCGCGACCCAGCGTCCGGCGACGCCCAGGCACGTCTGGAACCTCGACTTGGCGCATCAACAGCTCCGCGCCGACGCAGGGAGCGGCGCTCCTCCAGGGTCGGGCGATGCCCAGGTCTCTGCGCCAACTCGGGGCTTCGACGCGACGCATCGACAGCGCCGCAACGACGGAGGGAGAGCGCCTCTCGTGACCTCAGGCGAAGCGACCCGCGGCCGCTCAGCTCCCGGGGAGGAACGAGACGAAGTGGC
>JAGQIT010001465.1 GCA_020431135.1 Myxococcales bacterium
GCGCGCCTCCTCGACGACCGCGGCCTCGGTCGCCCGAGCCGCGGCGCCCTCCGAGCCCGACGCCGCCGCGCGGGCCTCGTGACCAGCCTCGTCGTCGGTCTCGCCGCCGCCGCTGCGTTCATGATCACCGACGCGGCGAGGAGCAACCAGCGCCTCCTCGGCCAGCTCCTCGGCGCGATCCAGCGGGCGGCCCAGGCCCCGCCGACGCCCGCGATGGCGCCCGCCGACCTCGCGCCGCTCGCGGAGGTCGCTCACACCCTCGCGGACTACACCGTCGACGGGCCGCCGTGGGGGCTTCGCTGGGGGCTCTACCAGGGCGAGGGGCTCGCCGAGCCGGCCCTCACACGCTACCGCGACCTCGTCGCCGCCCGGGTGATCGCCCCCGTGGCCGCGGCCGCCGAGGAGTCCCTGGCGCAGACCACCCGTCGCAGCCAAGGCGCCGCGCGCGAGCTCAGCCGCGACGCCTACTGGCAGACGGTCCGCTCTCTGCGCCTCTACCTCGCGCTGACGACGATCGAGGGCGAGCCCCCGGCGACCGAGGCGCGCGACTGGCTCAGCGAGGCCCTCGCGGAGTCCTGGGCGGAGCTCTCTGGGCGCAGCGCCGACGAGCGCGCGGCTCCGGCCCTGAGCGCGGTGCTCGTCGAGCGCGACCTCCCGGCGCTGGCCGCCTCAGGCGCGCTCCCGCCGGGCGACAAGCGGATCGTCGAGCGCGCGCGGAGGCTCCTGCGCCGGACCTCCCGCGGACGGCTCTTCGTCGAGGCGATGACCGAGCGCGGCCTCGGCGGCGAAGCGATCCGGATCTCGACCTTCGCCCCGGCGGCGACGTGGCTGCGCAACAACGACCGCAAGGTCCGGCCGATCTTCACCCGCCACGGCTGGGCAGAGGTCGACGCCCTCCTCGACTGCGAGGGGCGGACCGCCCGACCCTATCTCCGGGCGGCCGCGGCGATCGACGGGCGGATGTGCGGCGAGGAGCTCGGCGCCCTGCGCCGCGAGTACCTCGCCGCCTACGTCCGCGAGTGGAACCAGTTCCTCGACACCATGCACGTCGCCGAGCCCGAGGGCTACGACCCGATCCGGGCGCAGATCGAGGACATGACGATCACCGGCGGCCCCTCCGTCAACGCCCTCGAGGCGCTCTTCAAGATCGTCGCCGACAACGCGGCCCCGCCCGGCGCAGGCGACGAGCCCTGGATCCGCGCGCAGGTCCACCGGGCGCAGGCCGCCGCCGCCGACCGCCGCGCCGCGCACACGGGCGACGACGCGGTCCGCCTCGCCCTCGAGCCCTTCTTTCGCTACGGGCGCCCCGAGGCCTCGGCCGCCGACGGCGAGGCCCAGGTCTCTCCGCTGCAGGCCTACTTCTCGGTGCTGATGCGGATCTCCGGGCCCCTCGACGAGTACGCCCGGACGCAGGACGTCGCGCACCTCGAGCAGGCCCGCAAGCACGCCGGCGACGTCTTCACGCTCCTCAGCGAGGAGCACCTGCCGCAGCAGGACGCGAAGTGGCGGCCGGTGCTCCAGCGGCTGTTGGAGCCGCCGATCCGCGGCCTCCTCGAGGAGGTCCGCCGCGGCGAGTCCGATCAGCTCACGCAGCGCTGGTGCAACGAGGTCTACCTGCCCTTTGAGGCGATGAAGATCTGCTACCCCTTCACCAAGGACGGGGCCTGCAACGCCTCCGCGAGCGAGGTCGCGGAGCTCTTCCACCCGACCACCGGCGCGCTGTGGCAGCTCTACGACGACGCCCTCGCCGGCCGCTTCCCCTTCGAGGGCGATCGCTACGCCGTCGCGGTCCAGGGCTACGGCTCGCGACTCAAGCTCAACCCCAAGGTCGCCGACCTCCTGACCCGCGCCAAGGAGCTCGGCGAGGTGCTCTTCCCCGGCGGCGCCGCCGGCCCGACCTTCTCCTTCTCGATCCAGTTTCAGCCGTCGACGACCGCGTCCAAGCTCCGCCTCCTCGTCGACGGCACCACGTTCGAGTACAACAACAACCACAACGACGCCTTCCGCCCGCTGACCTGGCCGGGCGAGGGCGGGCCGCCGGGGGCCGAGCTCGTCGCCTCGATCCGCGGCGGCGAGCAGCGGGTCCGCGGCGAGGGCTTTTGGGGCTTCTTCAAGCTCCTCGAGACCGGCGACGTCCACCAGGAGCAGCGCTTCATCCGCGTGAAGATGCGGGTCGGCGAGGCCAAGGACGTCCACTTCATCCTCAACCCGGAGAGCGGCCTCGGGACCCCGCTCTTCGGGCGCCTGCGCCCCGACGCCGAGCTCATGGACGTCTTCCGGGGCAGCCGGCTCAAGGTCCCGAGCGCGCTCTTCCTCGGCGGCATGCGCTGCGCCGCGAAGGGCCCCCGTTAGCAGCGCCGACCCCTCACCACGACAGACAACCCACGAAGGACGGTCACGGATGGCACGCGAAGGATCAGTCGCTCCCGAAGAGCGGATCAACATCATCTACAAGTCGGTGAAGGAGGGCGAGGTCCACGGCGAGCTCCCGCTCAACGTCCTCGTTCTCGGCAACTTCACCGGCGCCGCCGACGGCGAGCACCTCGAGGACCGCGAGCTCCTCCACATCAAGTCGAAGGACGACTTCCGCCGCGAGCTCGCGGCCCAGCGAGTCCACCTCGACCTCAGGGTCCCCGACCGCCTGTCTGATGAGCCAGACGCCGAGATGACCGTGTCCCTCGACTTCGACTCGCTCGCCGACTTCGGCCCCGAGGGGATCCTCGAGCAGATCCCCGCCCTCGTCGAGCTCAAGCGGATGCGCGACGCCCTCAGCGGCCTCAAGAGCCCGCTCGAGAACCAGCCGAGCTTCCGCCGCCTCCTCAACGACCTCGTCGGTGATCTCTCGGC
>JAGQIT010001466.1 GCA_020431135.1 Myxococcales bacterium
CGCCAGGAGGCCGGCGGTCATCCCCAGGAGGTAGAGCTGCTGGTCGCGGTCCTTGCTGAGGCGCCGGGCCTTCGGGCAGCTCGCGTCCTCGGTCGGCGCGCCGTAGACCTCGACCACCCGCTGGAAGGCCGCGTAGTTGCGCGCGGCCGCCTCCTTGTGGAAGCGCTGCCCGCTCGCCGAGAGGTCCTGGAGCACCGTGAACTGGCTGCGATCGCCGCCGTGCTCGATGGTGTAGAGGATCCGCTGGCGCCGCAGCTCCGCCTCCCAGGCGCCGCGCTCCGAGCACATGCCGGCGGCGATCAGGGTGAGGGCCGCCGACTTCTTCGGCTCCTTGGCGCCGCCGCTGTCGTGCCCCAACGCCATCATCACGGGCGCCAGCGACTCGCCGGCGGCGCAGGCCATGCCGACGTCCCCGACCGCCAACATCCCCGGCGCCAGACGCTTCAGCGTCATCTTGTCGACCGTGCGACCGAGGTTGCATCCGCTGGTCAGGACCAGCGCTGCGACGAGGGGTAGGGTCGACCGGCGGAGGTTCATTGGCGAGGAGATAATTGAAGTTGCAGTGATTAACCGTATCACTACAACCGGTCGAGAGCCTGACCAAAAAACCCAAAACCTCGCGTTCCACGCGGGCCCGTGTACGTGCAGATGAATGCGCAGGCTCCCGTGTCGGCGTGCACTCTCCTTCGCACTGTCAGATTCGAAGGACGCGGCGCCCTACACCGCCGCCGCTCGACTTCCTGTCTCTCCAGACAGGACCTGCTCCGGGGGTCCGCCGACGCGGAGCGCGTCGAGTCCGCTGCATCCGCACCGGCCAGCAGGCCCGCAAAGGAGAGGCTGAACATTCGTGGCATTCGCGGCCGCGCAGCCCGGCCCGCGCAGCCCGCGTACGCCCCCCGCGGGGGCGCGAGGAATGCGCGCCTGGCGTCGGCGAGAGCCGCTATCCTCGGCCCGCGAGGGCACTGTTCGATGAGCTACGCACTCTACGTCTACCTCTCTGACCCCGAGTTCCCGGTCGACGCGTGGGAGCGGATCATGGCCGAGGTCGGCCTCGAGCGCGCGACCGCGGAGTGGCGCTGGCGCTCGTCGACCGCGACCGCGCCGATCGACGTCGACGTCACCCGTGTCGATCCCGCGAGCGCGATGGCGCCGGCCGGCGCGCTCTGGTGCGTCCACGTCCGCAGCCGACCCGAGCGCGATCCGCTCGACGCCTGGCGCCAGCTCGCCGTGCCCTATCGCGCGCTCGCGGAGCTCACCCGCGTCGAGGTCTGCGATCCCGAGCGCTGGTACGCCGGCGCGCCGCAGCGCTTCACCAACCGCAAGGACTTCCACCGGCACGCGAGCCGGATCGTCGCCCACCTGACGACGACCGACGTCCTCGTCGAGCGCGGCCTGATGAGCCGCGGCGGGCACCTCCTCCTCGATCCCCAGGCCTGAGCGCGCGCGTGGTACCGTCGATCCGTGCGGATCATCATCGGCGCCGCCGTCGGGGGGTTGCTCGCCGCGTGCGTGATCGACAGCCCGAGCTTCGATGAGACCTTCGGGTCAGGC
>JAGQIT010001467.1 GCA_020431135.1 Myxococcales bacterium
CCACGGCCAGGCGCCGGCGTAGCCGTTATTGAGGAGCGTGTCGAGCCGCTCCCCGGCGCCGCTCGACAGCTCGAGCTCGCCGATGATCATCGGCCGATCGAGGGCGAGCGCGGCGTAGTCCTGGACCAGCGGCGAGAAGGCGACCGTCCCGAGCTCGGGGTGGTCGGTGTAGGCCTGCCCGTCCATCCAGCTGTAGTAGTGGGCCTGATAGAGGTCGAGGTCGATCGTCGGCAGCCCGTGAGCGGCGGCGAAGGCCGGGGTCCAGACGCGGTGCCACTTCAGCGAGGCCGAGCCGAGGGTGACGTAGGCGTCGGTGCGGGCGTGGACCTCGTCGGCGATCGCCGCGCTGAGGGCCGCGAAGTCGGCGAGCGCGATCGCCTCGGCGCCGCCGTCGACCGCCGGGTCCGGGAGGTCGGCGATCACCCACTCGGGCTCGTTCATGATCTCCCAGGCGAGGATCGCCGGCTCGTCGGCGTAGCGGTCGAGGAGCGGCGCGACGACGGCGTCGACGAGCGCCGCCCGCTTCGCGGGGTCGGTGATCACGCCGGCGTGGCCGCCCATCTGCACGCCGTTGTTGTACTGCGCCCAGAAGCACCAGTGGAAGTCGAGGAGCACCGGGACGAGGTAAACCCCGGCGGCCTTGGCTTGGGCGACGGCCTCATCCATGTCCTGAAAGACATGCTCGCCGAGGCCGGTCGGCGCGCCGCCGTCGTCGAAGTCGACGCCGGCGCGGCCGTCGGTGAAGACGAACCACCGGACGACGCGCATGTCGTCGCTCGCCAGGCCGCTGAGCTCGCCGCCGATCTCCGGACCCTTGGTGTGGACGCCGTAGACGCCCCAGTTGTTGGCGCCAAAGTCGCCGCCGTAGCTCTTCCACGGGTAGTTGGCGCCGAGGAGGAAGTAGTCGCCGCCGCCGACAGGGACCGTCCCGCCGGGGCCCGGCGGATCGCCGGTCGGATCGCCGCTGGAGGCTGAGGTCGTCGAGGTCTCTGCGGTGGTCGCTGTGGTCGCGCTGGAGGCCGTGGTCGCGCCCGTGCTCGAGCCCGTGGTCGCGCCGGAGGTCGTCGGATCCGCGGTCGCGCCCGAGCTCGTGTCGCTGCCTGCGCTCGTCGTCGTCGGGCCGGAGGACGCGGTCGTCGACGCGGAGTCGGTGTCGCTGTCGCCGGGCGCCGGGCAGGCCGCGAGGAGGAGCGCGAGGGCGGGGGCGATGCAACGACGGGACAGGTCGGGCCGCATTCGCGGATGAGAGCACCGTTCCGTGCCGCTGACAACGCCGAGCGTCTCGTGAGAGCGAGCCGATGAGCGACGCGGCCGTTCCTTGGACCGTCAATCCCGCGTTCACAGCCGCGGTTCAGAGGTCGTGGGTCGATCGTCTCGGTCGCTGATGGCGGCGCCGTTGAGCTGGCGCGCCGCGCTTCGACGCCGTCGCGCCGAACGATCGTCCGCTCACGCGTTCCATAATTCATGCACTCATTCACTCGTCCACCCGCGCTGGCCTGGCGCGGGCCCGGAAACGAGCGAGCCCCGCAGCCGCGCGGCCGGGACGAGCAGGAGGTCGCACGCACGCGGTCCTAGAGGCGATAGATGGCGCAGCCGCGGCGACTCAGCGCGAGACCACGCGCCGGCTTCGGACCCTTCGTGACCCGGATCCTTGTCGCGCGCGTCGCCCTGGGAGATAGTTTTCCGATGGTGGGGATCGATCGTAGCGCGGGTTTTTTTGGGCACGGGCTGCACGGGCTGCACGCTGCTGGGGTCGTCGCGGCGCTCGGGCTCGCGGCGTGCAGCGGCGGCGGTGAGACGGCGACGGAGACCGCGACCGCCACGGCGACCGAGGCCTCCGGGACAGAGACCGGCGGCGAGGCGATGCGCCCGAACTGGCACCAAGACGTCGCCCCGCTGGTGACGCGCTCCTGCGTCGGTTGTCACACGGCCGGCGGCATCGCCCCCTTCGCGATGGAGGGCTACGACCTCA
>JAGQIT010001468.1 GCA_020431135.1 Myxococcales bacterium
TTGAGCCAGCCGATCGCCAGCGTCACGCGCTCCGAGATGCCAGCAGCTTTGATCCGCGTGTAGCTCGTGCCAGCGAGCTGGACGAGCCCGCGACGACGCACGAGCGGGAGCGGCCTCGCTAGACCCTCCATCGCGCTGAGCCAGCGGGCGACGAGGTCGACCGGGACCCAGCTTTGACGCGGCGAGACGCCCTGAATCTCGTCGAAATCGGCCGGGCTGAGCGCTTCTTCCAGGCGAGCGCGTTGCTTGTCGAGCTGCGCCCGGACGTTGGCCGGTGCGTCCACCTCGGCAACGGCGAGGTCGGCCTTGCGCTGACCGAGGTCGCCGGTGATGTAGTCGCCGAGGGGGACGAGTTCGGTGAGCGACGGCCCGTCGAGGTTCCAGCCGGCCTTGAAGAGCTGAGCGAGCGCGGCCTCATGCGNNGAGCGAGCCGCCGCGCTGCTCGTGGAACTCCCAGAGATCGCCGACCCGTAGCCGCCGCCGATCCCGGTAGAGCGCGTCCGCCTGCTTGACGATGTCGTCGGGGCCGCCCTTGTAGCGCGAGGCCGCGGGACCGGGCTCCGGCAGAGTCGCCACGCCGGTCGGGGAGACCGCGGAGGCGAGCGCGTCAGCGGTGACGGAGCGCCCCTCCTCGGCCAGCCGCCGGATCGCCTTCATCGTGTCGAGGTCGCCGGCGATCGCCCGGAGGTCGGCGAGGAGCTCGTCGCGCGCGTCGACGGCGGCCGGATCGCCCTTTGAGACGGCCTCGCGGTACCGACGGACGCGCCGACCGACGCCGAGCGCTCGGCGGACGCCCGCGGGGAGCTTGCGCTCGAGGTCGGTCTCTTCGACGACGATCGTCCGGGGAGCCTTGGTCGGCCGCTTCCACGCCGTCCGCGAGATCACGCAGGCGCTGCACTCGGTTCGCTCGACGAGCTCGGGGAGGCCCTCGAAGGTCTCGATCTTCGAGAGGTCATGCTCGGGGAATTCCTCGTAGTAGCGGCCCTCGTAGATGAACTGGTCGTCATCATCGACGTCCGCGAGTTCGCCACCGCGCGAGCGGAAGACGAGGACATCGACCTCCAGCCGGGGCCCCGCGCCGGGAAAGAGCGCTCCAGGCAGCCGCGCCGCCCACGAGAGGTGATGCCTGCGCAGCACCTTGTGTCGCAGCTTCACGTACTCGGGCTTGTCGCCGGTCAGGAAGCCGCCGGGGACGAGGAAGACGCCGATCCCCTTGGGGGCCAAGATGTCGAGGCCGCGGCGCATGAAGTACCAGGCGGCCCGCTTCTCCCCCTTGTACTCGGGGTGCGCATCCTCGAGGCGGGTCTCGCCGCGCTCGCCGTAGGGCGGGTTGGCGACGACCAAGGAGAACTCGCCTTGGAGGTCGGCGCCGAACTTGGTGATCCACTTCTCGAACGAGGTCTGCTCGAGGTCGACGTCCGGGCGGATCAAGCGGAGGAGGCGAGCCGAGGACGTGGAGAGTTCGACGCCGGTCCAGGCGATCCGCGGCTTGGCGTCGCAGCGTGCGCGATCGAAGGCGTCGATGAACCGGCCGATCCCGGCGGAGGGCTCAAGCGCGGTGAGTCGCCCGCGCGGCGTCGCCACGCTCTCGAGGAGAGGACACACGGCCTCGGCGATCGCGTCCGCGACGGCGGTCGGCGTGTAATACTCGTGGA
>JAGQIT010000170.1:0-7662 GCA_020431135.1 Myxococcales bacterium
TCATGTATGAGCAACTGCTAATGCATCACGCCTACGGGGTTGTCTGGGGGTCTGCGCTTGCCTGCGCGCGTTCGCGCGTGTCATCGTGATGCGCGATGTTGCGCACATCATCCTGGCTCCGGTCCCCTGCAGCGCTCCCTCTCCTGCTCCTCCTCCTCGGTCTCGCTGGCTTCGCCGGCTGCGACAGTGACAGCGACGTCCCTGGCGACGCGGCGGAGGAGCTCGCCAGCGACGCGATCGCGGTCGAGCCCGCCGAATCCGACGCCGAGCCGGGGGTCTACCCGCGCGAGCCGACGGCGGCCGAGCTCGCGGCGGGCCTGCGCAGCGGGCCGCTCGCCCAGGCGCGGGCCAAGCTCGACCTCGCGATCCCCGGGACCCCGCCGACCGCCGTCACCAAGGCGCCGCTCGCCCAGGCCTACTGCAGCATCAACGTCAACGGCGTCTCGCACGACACCGAGACCGATTACATCCCGCACGTGATCACCTGCGAGAACGGCGGCGCCAACCTCGAGGCGCTCAAGGCCCAGGCGATCGCCGCGCGCTCCGTCGCCTACTACGCGATGGCCGAGAACGGGAAGATCTGCGACGGCCAGGGCTGCCAGGTCTACACCTGCAACGCCCAGCCCAAGGACATCCACTACCAGGCGGCGGCCGAGACCGCGGGGCAGTACCTCTCGTACGACAACCCGATCAAGGGTCGCGTCCTCACCTACGCGTTCTACGTCGCCGGCGACAACGATCAGACCGCGGCTTGCCACGGCGTCGACGGCAACGCCGGCACCGAGCCCTTCGTCACCTACAACGAGGGCAAGAGCTACACCGAGGTCGAGGAGACGACCCTCGGCTTCCAGTTCAAGGATCCGAACGCCTACGGCTACGGGCAAAACCGCGGCTGCATGGGCCAGTGGTCTGCGCGCTGCCTCGAGAACAACAAGGGCTACGACCACAAGAAGATCCTCCAGTTCTTCTACGGCGACGACATCGACATCCTCACGGCCGAGGGCGCCTGCGTCGGCCCGAAGAACTCGAGCCCCGAGGGCGCGCTCGAGGCCGCCGACTGCGAGAGCATCCGCGGCTGGGGCTTCGACGCCGACATCGGTGAGCCGCCGGTCGAGGTGACCCTGAGCTTCGGCGGGCCAGTCGACGATCCGAACGCGGTGTCGGCGGAGTTCGTCGCCGGGACCCCGCGCCCGGACCTGTGCGACGCGCTCGGCTCCTGCGATCACGGCTTCGAGGTCTCGGGCCCGCGCTCGCTCCGCGACGGTCAGCTCCACCCCGTCCACGCCTACGCCCGCGGCGACGCCGACGACGACTTCGTCGAGCTCGAGGGGAGCCCGACGAACTACGCCTGCGCGCCGCCGCAGCTCCCGCAGGGGGTCCGCCGCCTCGTCGACGACGCCGCCCTCGCGGCCTGGGGCTTCGATCCCTTCTGGCAGATGGCGACCGTCCCCGACGCGGTCCTGGGCGACTACCCGGAGTGGGAGCCGGTCGCCAGCCAGCCGCAGCTCGTCCGCGCCACCGGCCAAGACGAGGTCTGGTTGATGGACTTCGGCTTCCGTCGGCACGTCCCGTCACCCGAGGTCGCCCTCGCCTGGGGCTTCGATCTCGGGGCGGTCGCGGAGTGGCCGCAGGCGATGCTCGACGCCGTGCCGATCGGCACCCCCATCCGCGACCAGGTCTTCCTGCTGAGCGGCGACGCGCCGACGGTCTACCTCATCGACGATCCGCAGTGCCCGGACGGGGGGATCCCCGGCGATCCGATCTGCCCGGCCGCCGGCGGCAGCGGCGGCGATACGGAGAGCGGCAGCGGCGGCAGCGACAGCAACAGCGGGACAGGCGGCACGGACGGGACCAGCGGCACCGGCGGCTGGACCAGCGGCGACAGCGGGGTCACGGGCGGCACCGCAGGCACCGAAGGCGACGACACGGACAGCGACGGGATCCCGAGCCTCCCCCCGGGCTACGGAGAGATGCGCGGTGAGGAGGAGGGCTGCGCCTGCGCGAGCGCCCCGCAGCGCGGCGCCGGCGGGGCAGGGTTCGCGCTCCTCGGGCTGCTCCTCGCGGGCCTGCGCCGGCGACGATGACCTCGCCGCTGCGTACCGACTGCGGCGCGTCCGAGGCGCCCCCTCGCGTGGGCGCTCCGGCGCAGGGGCGGCTCAGTTGCCGACGCGCGCCGTCGCGGGCGGCCGCAGCGCTGAGGGGATCGTCACCATGACCTCGTGATGCGAGGTCTGGAAGTGGATCGGCGCGCTCGTCGACTCGGCGACGCTCGCCCGGATCCGCGGGAGGCCGCTGCCGACCTGCTCGACGAGGCCGAGGCCGCGACCGACGGCGGCGAGGAGCGGGTTTCGCGGGAGCGAGAGGCCGCCGCGCTGGGCCAGCTCATCGAGGGGGAGGGGCGCCGGGAGGCCGCCAGGGCTGCTGATCTCGAGGCGATCGTCGAAGATCCGCAGGCTGACCCGCCCCGGCAGGCGGAGGTCGCGGTGGACGAGCCCGTTGACGAGCGCCTCGCGGACGGCGACCTCGGGGAACTCCTCGCGGCTCTGCCCCGGGTGCAGGAGCTCCGGGACGCTCTGGCTGTGCTTGCGGACGAACGCGAGGCCCTGGTCGAGGAGCGACGCGAGCCCGCCCTCGAGATCCTCGCGATCGACGATCTCGTCGGAGAGGCTCAGGCCGCGCACGCGGATCACGCTCAGGCCCCACTCGGGGCGGAAGAGCTGCGGGTAGAGCCCGAAGGCCACGAGGCCGACGATGGTCGGCGCGATGAGACCCCCGCTGATCTTGGCGAGGAGGCCGATCCTCACCGCGAGCTCGTTGACGCCGATCGCGTCGACGAGCGCCGGCGCCCGCTGACGCACGTAGGTGGCGAGCGCCTCGGCGTCGAGATCCTCGATCGACGTGCCGATCACCGAGCTGCGCTCGAAGCCGGTCGGCGCCGGGGCTACCACGGGGCGCGCTCCCGCGTCGTCGACCTCAGCGGAGGGCGCGGGGCGGCGGCCTCTAGTGCGGACTCGCGCAGACGATCCATCCGCAGATCATAGCAAGGGCCGCCGGCCCGGGAGCCATCTCCTATCCTCGGGTCCATGTCGACGCCTACCTTCACATACGCCCCTCTCATCGCCCTCATCGCCGGGTTCGGCCTCCTCGGATGCAGCGGCGGCGGCGGCGAGAGCGAGGCGACGGGGACCTCCGCGACGACCGGGCCGTCGACGAGCGCCACCCAGGGGAGCGCCGGCACCGACGGCACCGATACCGACGGCACCGACACCGACGGCACCGGCACCGACGGCACGAGCACCGACTCGACGACCGCGACAACGACGTCCGCGTCCGCCTCCGCGACCGATCCGACGGGCACCGGCGAGACCGACACGGACACCGGCGAGACCGACACCGGCGATCCGCCCAAGCCCGCGCTCTACGTCAGCCTCGACGGCGACGACAACAACCCCGGCACCTACGACATGCCGCTGCGGACCTTCGACGCGGCCCTCGCCGGCTGGCAGCCCGGCTGGGAGATCCGCGTCTTCGGCGGCACCTGGAACGAGCGCCTCGACGTCCCCGACGAGGGCACCGCCGACGATCCGATCATCATCCTCCCGGTCGAGGGCGAGGCGCCGATCCTCGACGGCGACGGCCTCGAGGGCGGGCAGCCGCTCCGGATCACCGGGCGCTACGTCCACGTCGGCGGCTTCGAGGTCCACACCTCGGACAACCAATGCGTCGACGTCGACGGCGACGACGTCGTCCTCGAGAACCTGCGCGTCCACGACTGCGTCTCCCACGGCGTCCAGCTCGGCGGCGCCGGGATCACCGCCCGCGGCCTGACGATCTACAACACCGTCCTCGAGAACGAGGGCGAGCAGGGCTCCTGGGGCTCCGGCCTCAAGGTGAAGGTCGGCGGCCAGGGGATCCTCCTCGAGCGCAACCACGTCTACAAGAACTGGGGCGAGGGGATCGCCGTCACCCGCGGCGTCGACGCGGTCGTCCGCCAAAATTGGAGCCACGACAACTACGCGGTGAACATCTACATCGACAACTCCAACGACGTGCTCGTCGAGGGCAACCTGACGACCTGCGACGGCACCGGGCCGCTCAAGGACGGCAACGGCCTGCCCGTCGGCGTGATGCTCGGCGAGGAGTACTACGACGGCTGGGGCCCGCAGCTCCACGACGTGACGATCCAAAACAACCTGATCGCGTTCTGCGGCTACGGCATCGGCTGGTGGGGCGCCGAGATCGACGGCGGCGGCCTGCAGCGGATCAGCATCCTCCACAACACGATCTGGGGCGGCAGCGAGACCGGGATCTCGATCTCCTACGACGCGCCGAAGACAGAGAACTCGGTGATCGCCAACAACCTCGTCCAGCAGCCCGACGACGCCGTCGCCTGGATCGAGGATCGGACCGGCCTCGACATGCACCACAACTTCTGGGTCGGCCCGGTCCCGGACGACTGGCGGCAGTGCGACGGCGACGGCGACCTCAACGGCGATCCTGGGCTCGGCAGCACGCCGGACTACACGGCCGCGAGCTTCCGCCTCGGCGAGGGCTCAGCGGCGCGGGACGCCGCGGCCGTCCTCGCCGAGGTCCCGACCGACTTCGAGGGCCGCGAGCGGGTCACGGGGGACAGCCCCGGCGCGGACGTCGGTGCCATGGAGTACGGCGACCCCGCGGATCCCGCGGAGTTCGACAGCTGGTGGGACTGACCCCGTTTGGCGCTGCGGGGGCTGAACACCCCATGCCCCCGCGGCAAAAAGATCGGCGCGCGCGCGCGATGAAAAAAGTGTGATAGGGTAGCCGCCGCCTGAGGAAGAGATCGATGCGCTCCATGCTCCGTGTAGTTCCCCTGATCGCCCTGTCGATGTCCCTCGTCGCCGCCTGCAAGAGCAAGGGCAAGGACGACGCGATGGCCCCCTGCGAGGACGGCTACGTTCTCCAGGAGAAGCGCTGCGTGCTCGAGAGCGTCGTCAACTACAACCAGTGCGTCGCCGGTGCCGGCGTCAGCCAGGACACCTCGGACGCGATCGTCGGCCGCCTCGGTCTCCACTTCTACGGCCCCAGCATGGGCCTGAGCATGGAGGCCCGGAACAAGGCCAAGACCTTCACGAACCTCTACCCCGACCAGTGCAACAACCTGAAGGGCGTCTGGAGCTGCTACCAGCAGGCGACCCGGTCGGCGGACCCCTCCACCGAGCCGCTCTGCCAGTAGGCGACCCGGCCCCTCTCCTTTGACGAGGCGCCTCGGCCTGAGCATCCCGCTCAGCCGTGGCGCCTTTGCGTTGGTTCTGGTCGTGTGAGGTTCATCGCGGGCGGAGGAGGCTGACTCACACCACCAGCACCTCGGGCAGTCCAGTGCTGGACGCCGCGCTAGTAGGCTCGCCGGACGACGATCCGCGGGGGCTCCCCGGGGCGCCCGCGGGTGACGACCACGAGCCACGGGCGGCAGCAGACGTCGCAGTCCTGGACCATCTCCCCCTCGGACTCGGTCGATGTCGATCTCCTGCCACTCTCCGCAGTAGGGGCAGCGCTGGGTGCTCGCGTCATGCATTGAAAAGAGAAACTCCTCGTGCGGCGGTGGACCGCCGACGAGGAGCGTGACCCGACTTTCGGGCGGGCGCCAGGGGCGGCGCGACTACTCGACCTGGAAGCAGTAGAGGCGGCACTCCGAGAGGCAGGGCAGGAGCTCGTTGGAGTCCGTCCAGCCGCCGTCGGTCTTTCCCGAGGTGCCGTAGAACGCCTTCTTCCCGCCGTCGTCGATGCTCCAGCCGCCGCAGTCGCTGTCCCCCTTCGAGGTGCCGTCCTGCGCCGTGTTCGTCCAGATCAGCGACATGCCGACGAAGTTGCCCTCCTCGTCGCTGATGATCGGGGCGTTGATGACGCCGCTCGTCAGCTCGCTCCACCCCTCGGCGAGGGTCTCGCCGTTCGTCATCTCGAAGCGCCCGGCGAAGTCCTCGGCGATGCCGAAGCGCTCCGCGGGACCGACGCTCTTGTCGCTCAGCCACGCCATGTACGTGCCCGCGAGGTTGGCGTTCTCGGCGAGCTCCTGGCAGTGGGCGTCGGCGAGCGCGACGCCGCTCGTGATGTCCCCGATCGCCGGCGCCAACGTCCCGTAGAACTTGGCGCTGGTGATGAAGACCGTGCGGATCTCGCGGATGCACTGGTGGCTGCAGCCGTCGCCGTCGACGTCGTTGCCGTCGTCGCACTCCTCCATCGTGCCGTCCGCCTCGTTGAGGAAGCCGTCGCCGCAGGTGTTGAGGGTGCAGGTGTCCGTACAGGCGTCGTTGTTGTCGCTGTTGCCGTCGTCGCACTGCTCGGCGAGGTTGTCGACCTTCCCGTCGAGGTTGCACTCCGTCGAGGCGCAATCGACCGGGCAGGAGGCCGGCGTCTCGACGTCGCTGTCACAGATGCCGTCGACCTCGCAGCTCCCGCAGTCGTGGAGGCAATTGAGGGTGTCCTCGCCGCCGTCCTCGTCGCAGGTGCCGTCGTAGTTGCACGGATCCACGCTGGTGGTCGAGGTGTCGTCGGTCGTGCTCGAGGTGTCGTCGGTCGTGCTCGACACGCCGCCGGTCGTCGGCGGCTCGGTCGTGACCGTCGAGGTCGTGGTCCCGAGGGTCGTGGGCCCTGTGCTCCCGGTGGTCGACGACGAGTCCGAATCCGACTCGGTGAACACGGTCGTCGTGTCGTCGTTGCCCATCCTCGGCTGACACCCGACCGCGAAGGCGACGGTCAGCGGGAGGGCGATCACAAGAACCTTTGAGGGGATCGTCGTGGCTTGCATATGCATCCGCCGAGATCAAGCGCGCGGGCCACATCTGCCGTGGCGCCTGCGCAGAGGTCAGCATCACTCGGTGGAGCGACAATGCGCCATTGCAGCCGCGATCTTCAAGCAGGAGCGCCTTCCATTCCCGTCCAAGGGTGTTGACGGGAAAACTAGCGGAGGTCTCCACGGCGGAAGAACTAAAGGTTTTTCTTAATACAACATCGTCTGAACATGGTTGAGTGTGCAGACAAACCGGGGCCGCGCCCCCCCGAGCGAGGAGGTCCGCCCCCGGGTTTGTCGGCCCCGCACCGGCTTGACGTTGCGGACGGTTCTGTGGGCCTGGACGGGCCGCGAGGAGATCTGCGCGGCCGATCTGGCTACTGAACTTGGAAGCAGTAGAGGCGGGCGGTGCCGGAGCACTGGGTGTCGTCGAAGTCCGTCCAGAAGCTGTCGCTCTGCTCCGAGAGGCCGATGCGGCCCTTCACGAGGCCGCTCGCGCTCGTCCAGGAGGAGCAGGTGACGTTCCCCTTCGGCGCGCCCGAGGCGTCCGTGTTCGTCCAGACCGAGGAGGAGCTCACGGCGTTGCCCGACTCGTTCTGGCTGATCGTCGTGGCGAGGTCGCCGTCGACCAAGTCCCCCCAGCCGTTGGCGAGGACGGTGCCATCGACGAGCTGGAAGACGCCGGCGAAGCTCGGGTCGATCCCGAAGCGAGCGCTCGGGCCGCTGTTGGTGTCGCTCAGCCAGGCCATGTAGGTGCCCGAGAGGCCCGCCTTGTCGGCGAGGCTCTGGCAGTTCGCGTCGGCGTCGCCGAGGCCGCCGAAGTCGCCCTTGTACTCGACGCTGGTGATGAAGACGTTGCGGCGCTCGATCGTGCAGTCGTTCGCGCAGCCGTCGCCCGC
>JAGQIT010000170.1:7762-8111 GCA_020431135.1 Myxococcales bacterium
GTTGCCGTCGTCGCACTGCTCGGTGAGCGCGTCGACCGTCCCGTCGTTGTTGCAGTCGGTCGCCGGGCAGTCCTCGGCGCAGGAGTACGGGGTCTCGGCCGAGCCGTCGCAGGTGCTGTCCGCCTCACACATGCCGCAGTCGTGGAGGCAGCCCGCGAGCGTCTCGCCGTCGTCACAGACCAGGTCGTTGTTGCAGGGCTCGTCGCTCGTCGTCGACGTGTCCGTGTCGCTGTCGCTCGTCGAGCTCCCCTCGGTCATCGTCGCGTCGGTCGTGCTGCTCACGCTCACGCCCGAGGTCATCGTCGTCGTCGAGGTCACCGTCGACGTCGTCACGCCCGTGCTCGCCGAG
>JAGQIT010001469.1 GCA_020431135.1 Myxococcales bacterium
CAGCACCTGCACCGGTGACTGCGACGACACCTCGTTCAGCCTGTCGCCGCGCGACAACGACGGCGACGGCTACAGCACCTGCCAGGGTGACTGCAACGACAACCGCGCCGATCGCTCGCCTGCCGACAACGACGCGGACGGCTACAGCACCTGCACCGGTGACTGCGACGACACCACGCCGTTCCTGTCCCCGGCCGACGTCGACGGTGACGGCTACAGCTCGTGCGCCGGCGACTGCAACGACAACGACGGCGCGATCTACCCGGACGCCGACGAGGTGTGCAACGGCGTCGACGACGACTGCGATCAGGCGATCGACGAGTACGCCCTGACGAACAGCGACAGCTGCGCGAGCTGCAGCCCGCTCGTCAGCGGCGACCGCGTCTACTACTTCTGTACGAACGACGACGACTGGGTCGGCGCGCGCAACAAGTGCCTCAAGCGCGGCGCCGATCTGGCCTCGCTCGGCGACCAGGCGGAGCACGATCTGATCTGGTCGAAGCTCAAGTCGCTCGACGGCGAGTTCTGGATCAGCGCCAACGACCGCGACAAGGAGGGCGTCTACGTGTGGACCGACGGCGGCTCGCTGAGCGCGGACGATCCGCGCTGGGCCCAGGACGAGCCGACCGGCGACGGGATCGTCATCAAGATCGACTGCGTCACCGTCGGCGGCGGCTGGAACGCGCCCTCGCCCGGCGAGTACCGCATGGTCGCCTGCGAGCCGGTCTTCGATCGCCGGTGGATCTGCGAGGGTCCCTTCGACGGCTAGGAGCCGCTCGTGCTGACGACTCCTGCGTCTGTGGGGGACGCCCCGAGAGTCTAGCCCGGGCTGTGGATCGCCGCGACGGCGTCGAGGTCGAAGCCGCCGGCGCCGCCGACACACCACATCCCGTGGCCGTAGTAGTCCTCGCTGACGTCGATGAGGCGGACCCAGCGGGCGCGCTCGAGGCCGACGTCGGCGAGGTCGAAGGCGTCGCCGCCGGCGGTCGCGGGGTCGCGGGGATCGTCGCCGCCGGCCGCCGGATCGTCGGGGTCGTAGTAGACGAGCTCGATCCCGGCGCAGCCGCGCGGCGGGCTGCCCTCGAGATCGCAGGGGAACTCGCGCCAGCGCTGGCCGTCGTCGCTGACGAGGACGCGCGCCGGCTCGACGAAGGTCGCGTCGTCGCCGAGCGCGAAGGGGTTCTCGAAGACGATCAGGTCGTCGCCGGGGCCGTCGGGGATCCCCGCGCCGGCGAAGTAGAGGGTGATCGAGCCGCCGCAGCCGAGCGAGGCGACGTCCACGCCGCCGAGCTCGCCGGCGCCGCGCGGCGGGCCGAGAACGATCTCCGGGAGCAGGTCGTGGCCGAAGGAGGCGTCGCCGGGGTGGAAGGCGTCGACGCAGTCGGCGAAGGGATCGCTGGCGTCGCGCTCGGGACACTGGCCCTCGACTGGGGGCTGATCGGCGACGTCCTCGCGCGCGGGGTCGCGGTCGTCGCAGGCGCCGAGGAGCAGCAGGGAGAGGGCAGGCGCGAGCGCGAGGCCGAGGCGCCTCACCGACGGGTCGGTCGTCGCCGCCACGTCGCTCACGGCCTCAGCGGCCGGCCTCGTCGAGGAGCGCCTCGATCTCGCCGGCGAGGGTCGACTCGAGGACCCGACCCTGGTGCATGTAGCGGACCTGGTGGTCACGGATGAGGACGATATGCGGGAACACGCGGACGCGGAAGCGCTGACGCAGGGCGCCGCGATCGAGGGCGACCGGGAAGGGGAGGGCGTGCGCGTCGCGGTAGCCGCGGACCGCCTCGAGGCGCCCGAGGTCGTCGCTGTCGTTGTTGACCGCGGTGACCCGCAGGCCGCGCTCGCGGTAGCGGCGATCGAGCTCGACGAGGGTCGGCATCTCGCTCTCGCAGACGCCGCACCAGGTCGTCCAGAAGGCGAGGAGGTGGACGCCGTCGCCGAGCTCCTCGCTGCGCAGGGCGCCGCCGTCGAGGAGCGGCGCCGAGAACTCGCCGATCGCCTCG
>JAGQIT010000171.1 GCA_020431135.1 Myxococcales bacterium
AAGGCGGTCCCGGTCCCCGACCGACCCGAGAGCAGCCAGTCGATGAGCGCGTCGATCTCGTCCTCGTTGCGGGCCCACAGCGTGTGGCCGCGGAAGTTGGTGCGGTAGTAGAGCTCGTAGCCGGTGCCCGGCTCGACGGTCTTCGCGAGGCCGCAGCTCGGACAGAGGATCCGCTCGAGGCGGTGGTCGAGGTAGACGTCGCGGTACGTGCCCCGGACCCCCGACGGGACCATGACGCCGTCGGCCTTGCCGGCGCAGCGAGGGCAGCGAATCCGATAGGTCGGCATCACCTGACCATAGACGATCCGTCGCCGACGCAGCGCGCCCGCGGCGGCCGTGCGCCCGCGCGCCAATAGTCGCGGACACGCCGCCCGCCGGCCACAGGCGCCAGGTCTCTCAGCGATCGTCCGCGACCGTCCCGCGGACGTGATCCCACAGCGGCACGATGACGTTGAAGTTGTAGTCCCGCATCAGCCGCGGATCGTGGTGGAGCTCGTGGTGACGGGCGAGCCAGCGCATCACCCCCCAGCGGCGCAGCGGGTGGGCGTCCGGGAGATGAAACGCGAGGTGGAGGAGCTCGTAGAGGGCGACGTAGATCATCGACGTCGCCAGGACGATCCGCGCCGCGTTGGCGCTGACGAGCGCGAGGAGGCCGAGGAGCGGCAGGAGGGCGACGGCGAGGGCGACGATCGACCACCACGGCAGGAGGATCAGCCGCCACTCCTGGCGCCCGCGGATCGCCATGTCGCCGTCGACGAAGTAGGCGTGGTGGCGGTTGTGGGCGTCGTAGACCCAGTGGAAGGGCGGCCGTCGGCGGTGGAGGAGGCGGCGGTGAAAGGCCCACTCGGCGGCGTTGGCGAGCGTCGCCATGAGCGGCAGCGCGAGCCACTCGCTGGGGGTCACCGACCGCAGCCCGGCGACGCAGAGGAGCGCCACCGCCACCGCGAAGAGCGTGACGAAGGCGAGATGGCGGACGGGCCGGTAGCCCGGCGCCTCGGCGAGCGCCGCGTCCCGCCGGGCGAGTCGAGCGCGCCTGGCCGCGTCGTCCATGGGGTCACGATACCGCATCCGCCCGCCCTCCTTGACCGGCGCTTCGACGCCCCCGTAGCGTCACGGGACCATGACTTACGTAGCCCACCCGCGCGGCGCCGCCGTCTCCCTCCCCTCCCTCGCCTCACTCGCCGCCCTCGCCTTCGTCGTCGCGGGCGGCTGCGCCGGCGACGACAGCGGCCAAGAGAGCGCGACGATGACGGGCCCGGCGACGATCACCGTGACCGCGACCGCGACCACGGGCAGCACCAGCACCGGCACCGAGAGCTCGTCGACCTCGTCGACCTCCGCGAGCAGCGAGACCGGCACGACCACCGGCGATCCGGGCGGCCCGGGCAGCCCCTGCGGCGGCTCGGACGAGTGCGACGACGGCCTCGTCTGCGCCGCCGGCGAGTGCGCGCCGACCGACGGCGAGTGCACGATGGACTCGGAGTGCGACGGCGACACCTACTGCTGCGCTGACGGCTGCCTCCCCGACGGCGAGAGCGGCGGCGTCTGCATCCCCTACGGCACGGGCCCCAAGGGCGACGTCAACGACCTCTGCGTCGGCGACGTCTCGGTCGGCCTCTTCCAGCCGTCGGTGCAGTGCGAGTGGGCGGGGCCGCCCGACGGCGACCCCTTCCCGGACCACGTCCAGGTCCTGACGACGCCGCTGATCGTCGACCTCGCCAACGACTCGGGGGCGGCCGCCGAGATCGTCATCGTCACCTACAATTACACCGACGGCGGCGCCGAGGCCGGCTGGGGCAGCAACCCCGCGTACTTCGGCGTGATCCGGGTGCTCAACGGCCAGAACTGCGAGCAGATCGAGACCATCGACGACCCCGCCAACCGGATCATCGCCGCGAGCCCGCCAGCGGTCGCCGACATCACCGGCGACGGGATCCCGGAGATCGTCACCCACCGCGCCGTCTCGGGCACCGTCGCCTTCTCGTGGAACGAGGGCATGGGCAAGCACGAGACCCTGTGGGTGGCGACCAGCGACTTCAGCGGCGTCACCCGCTGGGACGGCCCGGCGATCCACGACCTCGACGACGACGGCGTCGGCGAGGTGATCACCGGCTCGGAGGTCTTCGACGGCCCCACCGGCGTCCGCCTCAACCCCGGGCAGACGATCCCCGGGGCGAGCGCCAACAACATCAACGTCCTCGCCGACGTCGACCAGGACGGCAGCGTCGAGCTCGTCGCCGGCGACGTCTGGCGCTGGAACGTCGGCATGGGTCAGTTCGAGAACGCCTACCCGGCCGCCGACGCCGGCGTCCACTACGGCGTCGCCGACTTCGGCACCCCCGGGGTCATGCCCGCCGACTTCGACCCGACGACCCTCGACGGCCGCGCCGAGATCGTCGTCGTCGGCGGCGGCGCGGTCTCGCTCTACAGCCTCGAGGGCCAGCTCCTCTTCTCGGCGGCGGGCGGCGGCGGGCCGCCGACGATCGGCGACTTCGACAACGACGGCTTCCCCGAGATCGCCTCGGCCGGCGGCACCGCCTACACGGTCTACGACTTCGACTGCGCCGACCCCAACAACCCGGGCTGCATCGCCCCCTACACCCGGTGGACGATGGCCTCGCAGGACGCGAGCTCGGCGAACACCGGCTCGTCGATCTTCGACTTCGAGGGCGACGGCGAGGCCGAGGCCGTCTACGCCGACGAGTGCTTCCTCCGGGTCTACGAGGGCTCGTCCGGCGAGGTCCTCTACTCGGCGTTCAGGACCTCGTGCACATGGTTCGAGAACCCGGTCGTCGGCGACCCCGACAACGACCAGAACACCGAGATCCTCGTCGGCTCCAACGCCAACTGCGGGGTCACCTGCCCGGCGATCGACCCGATCCACCGCGGCGTCCGCTGCGAGTCGGCCGACGACTGCGTCTCGGGCGTCTGCGACAGCGGCTTCTGCCGCTGCGACGACGACAACGGCTGCCCCGGCGACCATGTGTGCACGGCCAGCCTCGCCGACACCCCGGGGACCGGCAACACCTGCCGCGCCTACCACCCGCCGGGCGTCGGCCTCACCGGCGTCCGCGTCCTCCGCGACGCCCTCGACCGCTGGGCGTCGTCGCGGCCGATGTGGAACCAGCACGCCTACTCGATCACGAACATCGACGACGACGCGACGGTCCCCAAGACGACCGAGTGGCCGGCGAACTGGCTCGACCCCGAGCTCAACAACTTCCGCCAGAACCGCCAGGGCGACGCGCCGGCCGAGTACCTCCCGGACATCACCGGCAAGCTCGACGACGTCGGCACCTGCAAGGGCGTCGGCGAGAGCGTCGTCTTGGAGAGCACGGTGTGCAACCGCGGCCTCAAGGCGGTCGGCGCCGCGCTCCCGGCGACCTTCTACCTCGGCGACCCGGCCGACGGCGTGATCCTCTGCGTCGCCTACACCGAGGAGCCGGTGCCGGTGAGCGAGTGCCGCAAGGTCTCGTGCATGATCGACGGCGAGGTCAACGGCCAGGTCACCGTCGTCGTCAACGACGACGGCATGGGCGGCAAGGTCACCGTCGAGTGCGACTACGACAACAACACGGACACCGTCGAGATCATCGACTGCAAGCCGGTCGGGTAGCGACCTCAGCCGCGCCGCATAAGCCGCCAGGCGACGATCCCCCCGGCCGCGAGCCAAACCGCCATGAGGGCCGGCTCGAGGCCCGCGGGGCCGTCGACGAGGCGGCCGAGGGGGCGAGCGACCATCCAGTAGCCGACCCACTCCCCCCAGAGCGCGGCGGCGATGAGCACACAGGCGCCAAAGGTCGCCGCCCGCTCGCCTGGCCCGAGCGCCTCGAGCCGCAGGCTCCGCTTCAGCGGGCAAGCGAGGTGTCGCGCGGGACTTTTGCCACGGGCTGCTAGGGCTAGCCGATCGGCCGCAGGCGGCTCATCAGCGGCTCGATCAGCTTGCCGAGCCCCTTGCCCTTCTCGCGCCGGAGCATCGAGCTCGCGGTGAAGAGGGCGAAGGAGACGTAGTCGTAGAGCACCTCCTTGAGGAAGCGCTCGACGCTGCCGCCGGCGGCGACGATCTCGGCGTTGCGGACGACGCGGTCGGCGTCGAAGGAGCCGTTGTCGAAGGGCCCGGCCTGGTGGAAGAGCATCTCGTAGACGCCGTCGGCGAACGAGCTGAGGTTGGTGCGCAGCACCGTGCCGCGGCCGGCCGAGTCGGCCTCCTGGTGGATCTGGAGGAGCGCGGCGTTGGCCGCCCCGATGATCTCGACGGCGCCGCCCTTGGCCGCCGGCGGGCGCATCTCGATCACCTTGCTCTGGATCAGCTGGAAGAGCTGCTTGGTCGTCTCGAACTCGCCGAGGTTGAGGACGCGGCTGATCTCGAGGACCGACGACTGGCCGTCGATCATCTCCCAGACCGAGCGCAGGACCTCGTCCGACGGCTCCTTGCCGCGCAGGCGCTCGGGGATGTAGTCGCGCGACGGGATCCGCTGGGCGAAGTAGCGCATCTCGTCCATGCGCGTGACGCCGTCCATCAGCAGGCCGTTGATGCTGCCGTTGTGGCGGAAGACGAGGTCGGCGTCGTCGAAGCCGTCGAGGAAGCAGTACATCCCGTCGGCGATCCGCATCAGCGAGAAGACGATCTCTTCGACCTGCTTGCCGAGGTAGGTGTAGACCTGGTTGCGGCGGAGGATGCCGAGCTCGACCGCGGCCGAGCCGAAGAGCTCGCCCTCGCGGACGCGCTCCATCACCTGGTCGTACTGCTCCTCGTCGATCGCCCCGAAGCGGAAGAGGATGCGCCCGAGGTGCTCCTCCTCGACGTTGGTCCGGGCGCCGACGACGTTGCCCGAGTCGACGAAGACGCTGCGGTTGTCGACGCCGACGCGGACGTTGAGCTCGCCGCGCCAGCCGGTCTGGCCGAGGAGCGCGAGGA
>JAGQIT010000172.1:0-1406 GCA_020431135.1 Myxococcales bacterium
CGACGTGCTGCTCCGGGGACATGTACGCCGGCGTGCCGACGACCGCGCCGGCGGCGGTCAGGGTCCGGCTGAACTCGGCGTTGTTCGGCGCGGCCGCGCCCTCGCGCGTCGCCCCGGCGCCCTCGCTCTCGTCGAAGGTCGTCGCCTCGGGCTCGGCCGCCGGGCGGATCCTGGCGAGGCCGAAGTCGAGGATCTTCACGCGCCCGCGGGCGCTGAGGAGGAGGTTCTCCGGCTTGACGTCGCGGTGGATGAGGCCGGCCTCGTGGGCCGCGGCGAGGCCCTCGGCGGCGTCGAGGTAAGCTGTGAGGATCTCGCGCCATGTCCGGCCGGCGCGCGCCCAGGTGTCGAGGGTCTCGCCCTCGACGAACTCCATCGCCATGAAGACCTGGTCCTGCCACTCGCCGACCTCATAGACGTGGACGATGTTGGGGTGGGAGATCCGCGCGAGCGCCTGGGCCTCGCGGACGATCCGCGCCCGGCCCTCGCTGCCCTTGGACTCGCGGTGGAGGAGCTTGATCGCGACCTTGCGATCGAGCTCCTCGTCGTAGGCCGAGTAGACGACGCCCATCCCCCCGGCGCCGATCTTGCGGACGATGACGAAGCGGCCGATCCGCGTCGGCTCCGGGGCGCCGCCGAAGAGGCGCGAGCGCACGGCGTTGTGCGAGACCTTGTCGCCGACGCTGATCGCGTCGTCGCCGGCCCGCCGCAGGGCGCCGTCGCGGACGACCTTGAGCTTCACCGTCGACTGGACGCCGACGTCCGGGGCGGACTCCTCGCTTGAGTCGATCATCGCCAACCTCCCACGAAGCCAGGATCGGGGGGGGCATGGGCGCCGCGCAAGCGCGCGGGCGCAGCCCCGTGCGGGGTCGGGCCGTGATCGGGGAGAACGCCATCTATGGCCCCTTATCCCGCGAAATTCGTGATCTCCTGATCAGCCCCGCGGGCCCCGACACTACCCCCTATGCCGAGCGCGTCCGACGGTCTCGCGGTCTACGACGAAGGCCGCTTGGAGGCCCGGCTGCGCGGCTTTTTCGCGTCCACGAGGGAGATCTCTCCCCGGCGCCGGCGGCCGTTGCCTGCGGCGCGGGCATGGGCGACCATCCGCCGCAGATGAGCCGGACCCGTCAGCTCTTCCAGCTCCTCCTCGGCAAGCGCCTGCCGATCACCGCCGGCGAGCTCGTCGTCCCGGGGATCGCCGACACCTTGACGATCCGCCGCGACGATCTCGGCGTCCCCTACATCGAGGCGGTCGACGATCGCGACGCGTGGTTCGGCCTCGGCTTCTGCCAGGGGCAGGATCGCGGCTTCCAGCTCGAGCTCCTCCTCCGCCTCGGGCGCGGGACGACGGCGGAGCTCCTCGGTCCGAAGGGCCTGCCCCTCGATCGCCTGTCGCGGCGGATCGGCTT
>JAGQIT010000172.1:1462-3282 GCA_020431135.1 Myxococcales bacterium
GCCTTCGCCGCGGGCGTCAGCGCGGGCGGCCGCTGGGGCGTGCCCAAGCCCGCCCACGAGTTCGCGCTCCTGCGCGGCACCCCGACCTCGTGGACGGGCGCCGACGTCATCGGCGTGCTCCTCCTCCAGAGCTTCCTCCTCGCGTCGAACTGGGACATCGAGCTCGCGCGCCTGAAGATCCTCGAGCTCGACGGCCCCGAGGCGCTGGCGGCCGTCGATCCGGCGTACCCCGACTGGCTGCCCGTGACCTCGCCGCCGGGGGCCCGCGCCGGGCCGGCGCTCGATCGCCTCTTCGACGACGTCGCGATCCTCCGCGAGACCGCCGGCGCCGGCGGGGCGTCGAACAACTGGGCGATCGCCGGGAGCCGGACCGCGAGCGGCCGGCCGATCGTCGCCAACGATCCCCACCTGCCGCCGATGCTCCCGGCGCACTGGTACCTCGCCCACCTGCGCACGCCGGCGTGGACGGCCTGCGGCGCGAGCCTGGCCGGGGCGCCGGGGATCATCGCCGGTCACAACGGCTTCGCCGCCTGGGGCGTGACCGCGGCCCACTTCGACAACACCGACCTCTTCGTCGTCGAGGTCGGCAAGGACGGCGAGAGCGTCCGCGTCGGCGACCGCTGGATCCGCTGCCTGCGCCGGCGCGAGCTGATCCGCGTCAAGGGCGAGGCGTCGGTCGTCGAGGAGATCCTCGAGACCCCCTACGGGCCGATCGTCGGCCCGGCGCTCGAGGGGGAGTTCGGCGCCCTCGCGCTCAAGGCGACGTGGATGCGGCCGCAGCCGGTGCGCGGCCTCGTCGAGGTCCACAAGTCGCGCTCCTTCGCCGACTTCCGCGAGCGCCTCTCCGACTGGCCGGCGATGCCCCTCAACCTCGTCTACGGCGACACCGACGGCGTGATCGGCTGGCAGCTCGTCGGCCAGGTGCCGCGCCGGCGCAAGGGGTGGGGGACGCTGCCGCTGCCGGCCGCCGATCCCGAGGTCGGCTGGGAGGAGGGGCTCGTCCCCTACGCCGAGATGCCGTGGCGCGACGCGACCGCCGACGGCTTCGTCGCCACCGCCAACAACCGACCGACCGCCGAGTCGACGCCCTTCCTCGGCGTCGACTGGCTCGACGGCTACCGCGAGGCGCGGATCTGCGAGCTCCTCGGCGAGCGCGACCGTTGGGACGTCGAGCGGACCCTGGCGATGCAGCTCGACCAGGCCGTGATCCCGTGGCGAGAGCTCCGCGACCCGGTCCTCGAGGCGATCGCCGGGCGCCGCGAGCTCGAGCCCGGCGTCTCGCTCCTCGAGCACTGGGACGGGGTCGCCAGCGTCGACTCGGCGGGGGCGACGATCTTCGAGCTCCTCCTCGCGCACCTCTACCGCGAGGTCGCCGAGGCCAAGGCGCCGCGCTCCTTCGCCTGGATGCTCGGCCGCGGCTTCACGCCGCTGACGCCGAACTCGCTGCTCTGCCTGCGCCGGACCAGCCACCTCGTCGGCCTCGTCCGCGAGCGCCCGGACTTCTTCGCCGGCGGCTGGGCGCCGGTGATCCGCCGCGCGCTGACCGAGGCGATGGGCCGCCTGACCCGCGAGTTCGGCAAGGACCCGTCGCGCTGGCGGTGGGGACAGGTCCGTCAGCTCACCCTCGTCCACCCGGTCGGCGAGATCCGGGCGCTCGCGCCGATCTTCAACCTCGGGCCGATCGACTGCGGCGGCGACGGCAACACGATCCCGCAGGCGAGCGCGCCTCCGCTCACGCCGCTCGCCAACCCGATGGCGATCGCCTCGCTGCGCATGGTCGTCGACGTCGGCGCCTGGGAGGAGGCCCGCTTCGTCCTCCC
>JAGQIT010000173.1 GCA_020431135.1 Myxococcales bacterium
GCGACCCGCGGGTGATCGGCGCCGAGGAGGTCGATCGCCCGTCTACGGGCGTCGCGGAGCTCGACGGCGGCGGTCGCCGGGCGGCCGCTCGTGTAGAGGAGGAGCGCGAGGTTCATCCGCGTCGAGATCGTCTCGACCGGCGGCGCCTCCTCGCTCTCGGCGAGGACGTCGAGCGCCTGTCGATAGGCGCGCTCGGCCTCGTCGGTCGCGCCGCTGCGGTAGAGGGCGGCGCCGAGGTTGTTGTTGAGGAGCCAGCGCGGGAGCAGGCGATCGCCGAGGCGGTCGACGTAGGCGGCGGCGAGCGGCGCGTCGTGGAGGCCGAGGTCAGCCTGGTCGAAGAGCTCGGCGAGCACCCACAGGCGGCGGGCGAGCGCCTCCGCGGCGACGTCGTCCTTGCCCGCGCGGATCGCCGCCTCGATCGCCGCCGACAGCGAGTCGCGGGCGCGCTCCGGGTGGTGGGCCTCGAGCTCGGCGGCGCCGAGGCGGAGCTGGGCCTCGGCGCGGAGCGGCGCGTAGTCGAGGACGCGGGCGCGCTCGACGACCTGCTCGGCCCGGCGGATCGCCTCGTCGTAGGCGCCGACGTCGACGAGCGCCGGGACCCCGGCGAGGACCTCGCGCTGCACCTTGACCTCGCGGTCGACCGCCGGATCCTCCGGGGGCGCGACCTCGGCCGTGAGCGCCTCGACGTCGGCGCAGCCGTCGAGCGCGGGCAGGCTGGCGACGGCCCATGCGGCCCCCTCGACGGCCGCCGGATCGCCGTCCTCGAGGGCGTCGACGAGGGCGCCGAGCCCCGCGCGGCGGCGATCGAGGCAGGCCGTGCGGAGGTCGAAGAGGCGGTCCGACTGCTGCCCCGCGAGGTGCGTCTCGCAGGCCTCGACGCGCATCGCCGACCAGCGCTCGGCGTAGGCGTCGAGCCGCGGGAAGACGCGCGCCGCGGTGTCGTCGGCGAGGCGGTGACCCGAGGCCGCGAAGGCCCGGCGGACGTGCTCGCGGCGATCGTCGGACCAGACCGCGGCGAGGTCGTCAGCCGCCGACGCGCAGCTCGCCTGCGCCGGCGCCCGGAGGTCGGCGATCGCGAAGCCGGCGGCGCCGGTGAGGGCGGCGAGGGTGAAGCCGGCGATCAGGCGCCGGCGCTTGCGGCGAGGGTCGCGGGAGATGGCGTCGACGAGCGCGCGCATCGACGGCCACCGGCGATCGGGCCTGGCGTCGAGCCCCCGCGCGATCGTCCGGTGCAGCCACCCCGGGACCCTGCTCCCGGGCGGCGGCGGCCGGATCGCGCCCTGGCCGATGTTCGAGAGGAGCGCGTCGAGGGTGTTGCCGGCGAACGGGAGCTGGGCGTAGAGCGCCTCGTAGAGGGCGACGCAGAAGCTGTACTGGTCGCTGCGGACGTCGGCCTCGCTGTCGCCGAAGAGCTCCGGGGCCATGTACGCCGGCGTGCCGACGATCGCCCCGGCGTTGGTCAGCTTGAGGCCGAGCACGGAGCTCCTCGAGCCCGGGCGATCGACCTGCGGCGTCGCCGGATCGAGGACGCCCCGCGGCTCCTCGGCGCGGGCGAGGCCGAAGTCGAGGACCTTCACGACGCCGTCGTCGCCGCGGATGATGTTGTGGGGCTTGAGGTCGCGGTGGATGATCCCGGCCTCGTGCGCGGCGATCAGCCCCCGCCCCGCCTGGACGAAGATGTCGACGACCTCCTCCCACGGGCGCGGCTCCTCGCAGTAGGCGTCGAGGCTGGCGCCGCGGACGAACTCCATGGCGATGAAGATCCGGCCGTCGGCCTCGCCGACCTCGTGGACGGTGACGACGTTGGGGTGCGAGAGGCGGGCCATCGCCTGGGCCTCGCGCTTGAAGCGGAGCTTGGCGTTGTCGCTCTGCGACTCCTCGGAGAGCAGGAGCTTGAGCGCGACCTTGCGGTCGAGCTCGTCGTCGAAGGCGGCGTAGACGACCCCCATGCCGCCGTGGCCGATGCTCTCGAGGATGTCGTAGCGGCCGATCTTCAGGCGCTCGCGGCGGTCGAAGAGGCGCGCCATGACGCGGTTTCGCATCCGCCGCTCGACGAACGAGTCGGCCTGCGCGCCCGGGCTCACGTCGGCGTCGGTGTCGTCGAGGGCGAGGGTGTCGCGGGTCGCCAGCTCCGCGCCGACGCGGGTCTCGGCGTCGGTGATCGGCGCCTCGGCGGCGCGCGTCGGCGTGGCGTCGGGATCGAGGGTCGCCTGCGTCGGATCGACGGCGCCGCGGCGGCTCGCCGGGACCTCAGGCGCGCCCCGGCCGGCGCTCGGGGGTCGAGCGCCGCCATCCCTCTCAGAGCTCCCGGGATCCACCGCCGGGCGAGGATACCCTACGGGGCGCGGCGGCTCGCGGGCGGTCGCCAGCGCCGCGGCGTCGCCTTCGTCTTCGGGCCGGAGCGGGGGCGCGTGGGCCATCGTTCGAGCCGCCTCCCCGCGGCCGGACGTCGAGGCCCGCGCAGCCCCTCAGCGCGGGGTATGGGGCGATCGCGGAGGGGCTGCGCGGGTGCTCGAGGCGGGCGCCGACGGGGGCTCCTAGATCTCCGTGAGCGAGTAGAAGCGGAGCTGCTCCGGGGCGGGGTCGGCGAAGCCGTCGCAGGGCGGCGGCGTCCAGTTGTAGACGAGGGCGCCGTCGCTCAGGGTCTTCGCCGGGCAGATGACGTCGACGCGCTCGAGGTTGTCGACGCGCGGGGTGTCGACGCAGATGATCCCGTCGATGCCCCACATCGCCTCGACCGCGAGGCCGTTGGTGGCGGCGTAGTCGTAGACCGCGCTGAGGCCCTGGCCGGCCTGGCTGCCGGTGAAGTTGTCGCGGATGACAAGCGAGTTGCCCGGGTAGGTGTAGGGGTAGCCGTCGGCGCAGTAGTCGGCGCGGATCACCCGGTTCGCGAGCTTAAAGGTGTCGGGGCCGGCGTGGGGGAAGTAGCCGTAGAGCGAGCTCTTGCCGGGGGCGGCGGCGGTGCAGCCGATGTGGATGATCCCCTCGGGCTCGGTGACGTCGCCGGTCTTGGCGTCGATGCTGACGTCGCCGTAGAGGCGGGCGTTGCGGTCGCCGTTGGTGCTCTCCTCGCAGATCGGCGCGATGAGGTCGCCGCTCGTCGTGTCGACCTTGTGGATCTCGTAGAAGGAGCCGCCGATCGGGTCGTCGAACTCGCCGGTGATCCGGAGCTTGACCTGGTGCGCCGGCTTGTTCTTGTACTTGACCTCGAAGAGGAGCTCGAGGCCGACGATGTCCGTGCCGCTGTAGGTCGTCGGCTCGCCGCCGCCGGGCGGGGTGACGGCGATCTCGAGGTCGCCGGCCGAGGAGATCGCGGCCCAGGCGGCGTTCGCCGGCGGGTCGTCGGCGGGGTCGGTGCTGAGCGTCCCGTAGTTCGGATCGTCGAAGATGATCGCGGCGAGGCGGGTCTTGAAGCCGAACTGGATGCTGTGCCAGGCGCCGGTGCGGTCGAACTCGTAGACGTCGCGGGTGCCCGGGCTCACCCAGTTGCTCGTGTTCAGGGTCATGCCGCCGAGGGTGCTGCCGGGGCGGAAGCTGAGGTCGCCGCCCTGCTGGCCGGCGTCGTCGCAGCCGCTCACGCCGACGGACACGGCGAGGGCGAGGGCGGCGGCGGTGAGGGACAGCGGGCTCTTCGGGCGGCGGGTGTTGGTGAACATGGCGGCTTCTCCGTGGCGGGGCGGGCCCGCAACAAGGGAATCACGACCTCGCCGGGATCCATTCACCCCGACGACGAATTTATTGGACAGCGTTGGTCGTGCGCGCGTGCGCGCGTGCGTACGTCAGTCAGTTGGTGTCGATCTCGGCGCGGATCTGGCGGACCCAGGTGTCGAGGCCGATCACCGTCGACTCGGCGAGCGCGGGATCGTCGGTCAGCTCGCCGACGTGGCCGGCGAGCCGCTGCTTGCCGCGGCGCAGCTTGGTGTAGACCGTCGCCGCCGGCGCGCCGAGGAGGTCCGCGATCTCAGGGCCGCTGAGGCCCTCGAAGAAGTGGAGCTCGAGGACGATCTGCTGGTCGAGGCTGAGGCGGCGGAGCGCGCGGACGAGGAGCTTGCTCTCCTGCGCCCGGGCGATCATCGAGATCGGCGAGCGGGGCAGGGCGGAGGCGACGCAGATCTCGGCGAAGTCGTCGAGCTCGCGCTTGCGCTTGGCCTGCTTGCGGTAGTAGCCGCGCAGCTTGTTCATGCCGACGGCGAAGAGGAACGAGCGGAACGAGCCCTCGGCGACGAGGCGCTCGCGGCCGGCGGTGCAGCCGAGGAAGGTCTCGGAGACGAGATCGGCGGCGTCGTCCGGGTTGCGGACCTTGTTGAGGAAGAAGCGGGTCAAGAGGCCGAAGTAGCGGAGCGCGAGGCGCTCGCCCGCGTCGTTGTCGCCCTCGCGCCAGGCGAAGAGGAGGTCCCAGTCTTGCTCGGGCGTCATCGCGTCGTCTCCAGGTGCCGGTGCGCGGCGTCGGTTGGCCGCGAGTCTAGCTGGGTCGGCGGCGTTCGAGCGCTCGTGGTCGTTCGCGTCGCGGGGGTCGGTCGTCTGCACGCGCTCACCGAGGAGCAAAGGCCGTGCCATGCCCTCGTCGTCCGCGCCCAGGGTCGCGCTCCTCGACGTGATGGCCCGGATCGCTCCGTGAGGACGCCGCGGATGGTCACGCGCCGCGGCGCCTTGGCGCGGCGATCGGGGCCACGACGTCGCGCGAGGTCGAGAGGGCTCGCCGCGGCCCGCCAAGGCGTCATCGTGGGGCGTCGCCGCCCGCAGGGTCCGCGGATCCTGCAGAGGTGACCGACGAGGCTTGCGAGATCAGCAGGACGTCTTCGTGCGCATTCCTCGCACTTTCGTCGCGCGCGGGCGCGCTGCGCTCCTCAGCGCGCTCGAGTCTCGCGCAGCGGCGGACCTGCGCCGTCGCCTGGTGATCGCGGGCGGTCGTCCTACGTTGCCCTCCGATGGCTGGGGAGACGACGAAGGGCGCGACGCGGCGCGCAGCGGGGGTGATCCCGCCGCTCACGCCAGGGATCCTCGAGGCCCTCGCGGCGGACGGGCTGCCGACGGTCGGCGAGCGCCACTTCGGCGTGACCGGGATCGCCCTCGCCGACTTCCCCGGCGACGACGCCGGCCTCGTCGAGGCGCTCTACACCTTCCTCTGCGAGATCTACGAGCGCGCCCGCGCGGTCTACCAGGGGAGCCTCGACGCGTCCGCGTTGGTCGCGTTCCTCAAGGCGCGGCGCTTCAGCGAGCTCCTGGCCCCGCGCTTCGCCGGCCTCGGCGCTGGGATCGACCGCGACGGCCTCGGCCTCGGCGTCCGCCAGGCCTACCACGACATCCGCGGCGGCTCGTACAACGCCCTCGCGCTCCTCCTCGAGGTGGTCGAGGACGACGAGGCGCTCCCCGGCGAGCTCGAGCGCGTCTACCTCCTCGTCCGCGATCACATGAAGATCATGCGCAGCGCGGTCCATGACCTCGACCCCGAGGCGACCGCCGCCGACCAGGAGATCCTCCACCACCGCGTCGAGCTCCTCCGCGAGAAGTGGGCCGGGACCGAGTACACGATCGCCGGCTCGCGGGCGGCGATCGACTACCGCTCGAGCTTCACCGGCTCGGTCGCCGACTGCTGCATCGAGTTCGCCGCCCTCGACCGCGTCCTCTACAACCTGATCAACAACGCCACCCGCTTCGCCACCGACGGCGCCGTCTATGTCCGCGTCGATCCGCTGGCGGAGGCCGCCGCCGAGGGCCCCGGCAACGTCCGCTTCGCGGTCATCAACCGGATCTCCGCGGGCCAGCGCGCGCGCCTGCGCGAGCGCTTCGGCGGCGACGATCTCCGCGAGCTCTTCGTCGGCGGCTTCACGACCGGCGGTCACGGGGTCGGCCTGCGGATCTGCGCCGACCTCGTGGTCCACGGCTACCGCCTGCCGTCGCTGCGCGAGGCGCTGACCTGCGGCCTCGTCGGCGCCCGGATCATCGACGACAGCTTCGTCGCGTGGTTCCACTGGCCGGGGCGGACGAGCGACGCCGCGGCGTAGCGTTCGACCTCCGGCGGTCCGCCGCGGCGCAGGGGATAGGAGCGCTCACAGAGCGCGCCTCGGCGGCGCGAGCGTGAGGACGGGTCACGAGCGGGCGTGTCGAGTTGAAAAGCGTGTAGTTGGATATACAAACTGCAGCCTCTTCGTCGCTCCCGTGTGCGATCGGCTACGCGCGGCGTCGCGGCTGTGTGGAACACTCGCCGGATGCGTCGCCGCCCGTCGTCCGCCCGCTCGCTCGCTCTCTCGCTCGGCCTCGGCCTCTCGCTCGGCCTCGCCGCCGCCCCGGCGCAGGCCTTCTCGACGCGGGTCCACATGGTCCTCGCCAACAAGATCCGCGCGGCGATCGTCGACGCCGGCGACGGGACGATCGCCCTGCGCTTCGGCGACCACGCGGTGATCCTCGACCCCGACGACGCCGCGGCGATCGCCGACAACCCGCTGACCTTTCGCGCAGGCGCGGTCGGGCCCGACAACATGGTCTTCCCGGGGATGACCGACCCCTCGCACGCCCTCGGCCAGCGGCCCTTCGAGCAGTGCGAGCTCCTCTACCAGGAGGCGCTGACGAGCGATGAGCGGGCCTACGCGCTCGGCTGCTTCCTCCACGGCTCGACCGACGCGATCGCCCACCACTACGTCAACTTCATGACCGGCGAGACCTTCACGCTGACGCCGATCACCAGCGCCCGCCAGGACTCCTACGACAACGTCGTCCGCCACATCCTCGCCGAGACCGCGATCCAGGACGCGGCCTACGCCCAGGATCCGGCGGCGTTCGCCGACAGCAAGCTCCTGCACACGATCCCGATCGGCTTCGTCCTCCGCGCCTACCTCGACGTCGACAGCCCGCTGTGGCAGATGATGGCCGCCCACGCCAAGGCCGAGTACGACGAGGCGGTCGCCGACAACCCCGGGGCGTCGCTGCCGGCGATCGTCGCGGCGATGGACGTCGCGCCGGCCGACCACCTCGTGCTCTCGCCGATCTACCTCGGCGCCGTCGATCAGCTCATCGCCGACAAGCGCGCGGAGCTCGAGGCCGAGATCGCGAAGATGCAGGATCCGAACACGCCGGAGGGGGCGAAGCTGCTGGTCCAGCCGGGCGACGACGGCAAGCTCGGGACCAAGGACGACGACACCGACTGCGCCTTCACCTGCCCGACGCTCTACGCGACCTACTTCACCTACGCCGGCCTCCTCGCGCCGCGCTACAACGCGCAGAACCAGGAGCTGCCCTCGGCCTTCGACAAGATCAGCGAGGAGCTGCGCGCCGAGCTCTTCTCGTTCCACGTCGCCTACCTCGAGACCGTCGAGCTCCTGTCGGCCAAGCTCAACCGCGAGCCGAGCGAGATGGACGGCGGCTTCGGGATCACCCAGGACGAGCTGGGGGAGGTCTTCGCGCCGCTCGACAAGTGGGCGAACGACCTGACGACGATCGACTACGACACCCTGGTCTACGCGGTCGTCCCCGACTGGATCATCGACCTCGACACGCTGATGCAGTCGGTCGGCGTCGACGTCGACCTCGCGGCGATCATCGAGGCGATCTTCGCCCCGATCGTCCAGCCGATCAAGGACGCGATCTACGGGGCGTTCATCGCCCAGGCGCAGCAGTACCTCGACGGCCTCGTCGCTGAGATCGAGGCGAAGAAGGACGCGATCTACGGCGAGTACGACATGCGCCTCGCCGCCGCCGCCCACCCGGACCTCAGCGGCGACGCCCTCGACCACCTCTACGACAGCGGCCTCTACGGCCACTCCTTTAATATCGCCGCCGCGGCGATCGCCAGCCACGAGGCGGTCCTGCCGAGCGAGAGCGAGGGCGTCGACGGCGGCCCGGCGTCCTTTGACGCCTCCTACACGCCGGCGTGGATGCAGGCCGGCGCCTGCGACTACCTCCAAGAGGCGATCTTCCCGCTCGGGATCGACGTCGCCGGGGCGCTCTCGGTGCGCGAGGGCGGCGCGGACTACCCGGCGCAGCTCGGTGACGACGCGCCGATCGAGTGCCACGACGGCTCGCTGATGGCCTTCGCCGACGCGCCGACGAAGGCGACCTGCGCCGTGGTCCGCCTCGCGGAGCTCCTCGACATGCCGGTCGGCTCGGTGTCGCGGGCGTTCCCGCCGGCGCTCGGCGACGAGGGCTCGGGCTGCGCCGGCGCGGTCGTCCCCGGCCTCCCCGAGCCGCCGCCCGGGACCGGCAGCGACAGCGACAGCGGCGGCGACAGCGACAGCGACAG